>CAJXLH010000066.1 GCA_913055925.1 uncultured Maritalea sp.
AACTTACAGCTACAAAACAATACAATCTTACAAAACTGTACTGGTACAAAAACCATAACGGTGAGACCAAGATGCAAACACACGTCGCAACAAAACAGCAAATGGCTATCCAAGCGATTGAGGCCGAAATCGCGAAACGGCGTTTTTCACCACAACAACGCCTCCCCTCAATCCGATCGCTGTCGAAAAAGCTTTCGCTTTCAAATTCCACGATTGTCGAAGCTTATGACAAGCTGGTCGCGTCGGGGGATGTTTTGGCAAAACCTGGCTCAGGCTTTTTTGTTGCGGACAAGACAACCCCTCTCTCTATCTCAGAAGCTCCGCCACAACAGCATAAGGACGTGGACCCGGTTTGGATGGGACGACAGTCTTTATTGTCAGCAAAACAAGACGCTGCACCTGGATGCGGCTGGTTGCCTCATTCTTGGATGCCAGAGCAAGAAATCGCCAAAGCGATGCGCACGCTCTTGCGCAACGATCAGACCAACCTCACCAATTATGCAAGCCCGCAAGGGATGCCCGAACTCAGGCAGTTGATTGCGCGCCGGCAAGCGGACCTCAATATTGATATCTCGCCGCAACAGGTGATTTTGACGGACAGCGGAACACAGGCGCTTGATCTTGTTTGTCGTTTTCTATTGAAGCCCGGCGACAAAGTGTTGATCGATGACCCGTGCTATTTCAACTTCCGCGCGATGCTGCGCGCCCACCATGTCGAGGCGGTTAGCGTGCCGCTTACACCCAAAGGTGCAGACCTGGATGCTTTTGAAGACGCACTCCGTGAACATCGGCCTCGCCTCTACATCACCAACAGTGTGCTGCAAAACCCGACAGGCGTTTCCATTTCTAATGTGCATGCCCACAAGCTATTGAATTTGGCCGAGAAGCACGACCTGATCATATTAGAAGATGACATCTTTGCTGACCTGCAGGAAAAACCATCGACACGATTGGCAGCATTTGATGGATTGGATCGCGTTATTCAAATCGGCAGTTTCTCAAAAACACTATCAGCGTCCATTCGCTGCGGTTTTATCATCGCTAAATCCGATTGGGTCGATGAGATGACAAATTTGCGCCTAGCCACATCTTACGGTGGGTCGTCGTTTAACACACAACTCATTTTCAAACTTCTCACCGAAGGTTCTTATCGTCGGCACGTAAATGCGGTGAGAGACCGTTTGAGCAAACAGCGCTCATATGTATTGCGAAATCTCGATGCATTAGACATTCAACCATGGCACACGCCCTCTGAAGGCATATTCGTTTGGTGTCGACTGCCAAATAAACGCGATGCAGAACAGGTGGCACGTACCGCCATTCAAGATGGACTAATGCTGGCACCAGGCAATGCGTTTAGCCACAAGCAAACAGCGGCAAACTTTATGCGTTTTAACATTGCACAGATGAATGATCCGGCTGTTTTTCAAAAACTCAAAATGGCGATTGCTCACGCTTAAAGGACTGCCATCTCCAAAAGAAAGAGATGTGCTGTGTCTTAATAAATACACTTAATCAATTCTAACCAACGGCTTAGGCAAATTTTAAGTCTAGCGGTCTACAGTAGGCACACAATTGGTCAGGTTTTGAGTAGTGAGTAAAATGACCGCACAAATGCGTCCGCGTGTAAAATACGTAATTGGCCCCGACGGTAGTCCTTTGACAATCGCCGATCTGCCACCACCTAATACAAAAAGATGGGTAATTCGCCGCAAGGCTGAAGTGGTTGCCGCCGTGCGTGGGGGCCTTCTAAGCCTCGACGAAGCGTGCACCCGTTATACCTTAAGTGTTGACGAGTTTCTTAACTGGCAAGCTTCCATTGATAAACATGGCTTGGCTGGGTTGAGAACCACATGGGTTCAACACTACAGAGACCACTAAATATCTGAATTAACGAGCATTTCTCGTTCAATGTAAAAAGCCTGCTCTTTGGAGCGGGCTTTTTGTGCTGGGTAAATTTATCCCGGCAATTTTTGCATTTCGCCCTAACCATTAACACTATGTTTACCACCCCCTAGGTAAATTTTGCCTAGCGAGTATTTCGCACCATTGATTGGGCAACATTGAGTTGGGTGAGAGTGTGAACGGATTTGGCGAGTTTTTGGCACGGTTAGGTATTGCACGGGTCGCAGCAATGGCCGTTACCGCGATCCTAATGATCGGTTTTTTTGCGTTTTTGATCTTTAGAGTGTCTACGCCGCAAATGGCGCCCGTTTATACCGGCCTCGATTTCGAGGACAGCGCAGCCATTGTTAAAGAGCTTCGGACTTTGGGTGTTCCATTTGAAATTCGTGGCGATGGTGAAAGCATTTTGGTTGCCCGCGACCAAATCACCACAATCCGCATGACCTTGGCTGAAAGCGGCCTACCGACACGTGGTCAGGTCGGCTATGAAATTTTCGACAAACAAAACACCCTTGGCGCCACCAGCTTTGTTCAAAATCTAAATCACCTGCGTGCACTCGAAGGCGAATTGGCCCGGACGATCTCCTCCCTCGCCCGTGTTAAGTCAGCCCGAGTGCACCTTGTACTTCCTGAGCGTGAATTGTTCCGTCGGGAAGCAAAACAACCTTCCGCTTCAATTGTTTTGGAAGTCCGTGGCGGTCTTTCAACTGGCGAAATCCGGTCAATTCAACATATGGTTGCTTCGGCCGTTGATAGCTTGACCCCGAACATGGTTTCAATTGTCGACAATACTGGCAAGCTTTTGGCCGCAGGGTCAAACGGCGAAGATTCAATCATCTCATCAGCAGGCGAAGAACGCACAGCTGCGCTTGAGAATAAGATGCGCAACCGGCTTGAGGATATGCTTGCCAATGTCCTTGGTGGCGGCAAAGTTCGTGTTCAAGTGAGCGCGGAGCTTGACCTTAATCGCCTAACACGCACGTCAGAAAGCTTTGACCCAGATGGTCAAGTGGTCCGTTCAACGCAAACCCGCGAGCTTTCCAACCAAGCAAAAGGCGGTGATGGCGGTCAGGTAAGCGTGGCCAACGAATTGCCAGGCGCGACTGAAAATGGCGGCAATGGCGGTTCATCCGAACAATCCGCAACAACCGAAGAAACAACCAACTTTGAAATTTCACGCACAACGCAAACAGAAGTTGTTGAAGCTGGTGCGGTTAAGCGCCTAAGCGTAGCGGTGGTTGTTGATGGTGTTTACACAACGGCACCAGACGGCACCGTGAGCTACACGCCACGTTCTGACAGCGAATTGGAACAAATCCGCGCACTCGTGAACTCTGCCGTTGGTTACGATAAAAATCGTGGCGACCAAATTGAAGTCATCAACATGCAGTTTGCTGAGCGCCCAGAGCTAGACTTTGAGCCATCCGAAGCAGGCCTCTTCGACTTCACACGTGACGACATGTTCTCCGCTGCTGAAATGGCCGTGACCCTATTGATCGCCCTAGCGCTTGTCTTCTTCGTGATGCGCCCACTGATCAAGCGTGTTCTTGAGCCAGAAGAGCAACCAATGTTGGTGTCGGCGCAAGAAGCTGTGGACGCCGAGGGCAACCCAATTGAAAATACTCAACCGCTGACCCAAGAGGAAGAGGCGCGCGAGCAATGGCTAGAAGAAGCCCGCAGCCTCGGCCAAGCGCAAATCGAAGCGATTGAGCGTGTGGGTACTTTGGTTCAAGAAAATCCAAAACAAGCATCAATGATCATTCGCAACTGGCTTTTGGAGGCCGCGTAATCCATGGCGAATGAACTGGCCACCCAGAACAACGGTATTGGTGCCAACCTAGAGGTTGGCGAAAATGCGCAAGAGCGTGAGCTGAAAGGCGACGAGCGCGCCGCTGTGATCATGCTGGCTTTGGGACCCACTTACGGCAAGCCGATTTTTGAAGAGCTGGACGACATTGAGATCCGCCAGCTTTCGCGCGCCATGTCCAATATGGGTGCGGTCACCCAAGACATGCTGGATAAGATTTTCGCGCAATTTGTTATGGGTGTCACAACCAACGGCGATCTGAACGGTGGCGTTGATTCCACAGAACGGCTTTTGTTGTCTTTCCTACCAAAAGACCGCGTGGAAATGATCATGGAAGAAATTCGTGGTCCTGCAGGTCGGAACATTTGGGAAAAACTCTCAAACGTACAAGAAGACATTCTCGCCAGTTTCTTGAAGAACGAATACCCGCAAACCATTGCTGTAGTGATGACAAAACTCGCCACAGACCACGCCTCGCGCGTTTTGGCGTCTTTGCCCGATGAGTTGTCGATGGAAGTTGTGCAGCGCATGTTGGCTATGGAGCCAGTGCAAAAAGAGATCGTTGAAAAGATCGAAGACACACTGCGCACCGAGTTTATGTCGACGCTGTCGCACACACGTCGTCGCGATAGTCACGAACAAATGGCGGAAATCTTCAACTCATTTGACCGCCAAACCGAAGCGCGTTTCCTCACCAGCCTTGAAGAGCGCGACATGGAAGCGGCCGAGCGCATCAAGGCCTTGATGTTTACATTCGACGATCTGGCATCGCTCGATGGCACTGCAATCCAAACTGTATTGCAGCAGGTTGAAAAACCAATGCTTACGCTTGGTCTAAAAGGCGCGACTGAAGAGACCAAAGAGAAGTTCCTCAAAAATATGTCTGCGCGTGCGGCTAAGATGATGATCGACGATATGGAGGCCATGGGCCCTGTTCGCTTGAAAGATGTCGATGAAGCGCAATCAGCGATGGTGAACCTTGCTAAAGACTTGGCGGCGAAGGGGGAAATCGTCATCACCAAGAACGGCATGGATGAGGAGATGATTGGCTAGCATCATGACCCAACCTGCCAAATTCACATTCGACCTTGATCTTGCAAAATCTACGCGCACATCAAAGCTGATGGAGCAGCGTGATATTGATCTGCTGATCTCGCAAGCCAAAGAACAAGGTTACGCAGAAGGGTTGGCAGCAGGGCAAACATCCATTGAAAGCCAAACCAACCAACAAATCGCAGCAGCAGCCGAACAAGTCGCGGCCCAAGGGCAGCAGTTTTTGAACGCGCTCGATAATGCGCAAGCACATCACCTTACAACGGCGACCACCCTCGCCGCTTCAGTCGGCAAAAAACTCGCCACACATCTGATGGACAAGTTCCCATTGGATGAAATTGACGCTTTGCTCAAAGATTGCCGCGCACCTCGTTGTGCGCTGCAACGACCAATTGTCCGACCGCGTGAAGCCAATCGCAGAGCAATATGCCCATCAAGCCGGATATGAAGGTCGCTTGATCATTATGGGTGAGCCCGACATCGCGCCAGGTGATTGCCGCATCGAATGGTCCGATGGTGGTTTGGCGCGCCAATTGAATAATCTCATCGAAGAAATTGACCAAAAAGTTGCGCAATATGTGCAGCTCAAGGGGCCAAACGAACAACCTGTTGAACTGCCGGCGGAACTTGAGGCCGAAACACCTGACGCAGAACAGCTAATCGGGCATGAAAGCCCAGAGGAAATCCAATGAGTGATACCGACGATCCAACTGTACAAGATCCGGATGGCGGCTTGGGCTCTATGCTTGACGGGCTTGAGGAAATGCAAGCCGAAGAAAAGGCGCCGAAAAGCGAATCTGGTGAAAAAACCGCTGACGATTTGGAAGCGGTATTTGACGTTCCAGTCCGCATTTCCGCTGTCCTTGGTCGCACGAAAATGCCCGTTTCTGATCTTTTGGAGATGGACGCTGGTACTGTGGTGGAACTGGACCGGCAGGTGGGTGAAGCCATCGATATTTATGTGAACGCGCGGCTTGTAGCTCGCGGCGAAATTGTTCTGGTGGAAGACAAGCTTGGCATCACCATGACAGAGATTATTAAAGCCGGATAAGGCACCGCCAATTGGCGCAAAAGGAACAGTAAAATGCGTTTGATGATCATTGGAGCACTTGAAGGTCAGCTAAGCCAAGCCACCAAATTGGCGATGGAAGGCGGCGCAAAAGTCGCTCACGCAGACACGGTGGAAGTTGCCCTTGCCAGCTTACGCAGCGGGCGCGGCGCAGACTTGTTGCTTGCCGATGTGATGGCCGACATCCCAGGACTTTTGGCGGCGCTTGAAGCTGAACGCATTCACATTCCGGTGGTCGCCTGTGGCACAGAAACAAACGCTGCCGCTGCAGTAAACGCTATTCGCGCTGGTGCGAAAGAATATATCCCGTTGCCTCCTGATGCTGAGCTTATCGCCGCGATCATTGCTGCGGTGGCGCGCGAAAGCTCAGACTTTTTGTTCCGCGATCCAGCCATGGCCAAAATGGTCAAGCTTGCGGATCAAATCGCCCCGTCCGAGGCCAGCGTTTTGATCACCGGTGAAAGCGGTGTGGGTAAAGAAGTTATCGCCAAATATGTGCACGCCAATTCAAAGCGTGCAGCAAAGCCATTCATCTCGATCAACTGCGCAGCGATCCCTGACAATTTGCTGGAAAGCGAGTTGTTTGGTCACGAAAAAGGTGCCTTTACCGGCGCTGTAGCGCGACGGATCGGCAAATTTGAGGAAGCCAATGGCGGTACGCTTTTGCTGGACGAGATTTCAGAAATGGACATCCGCCTGCAAGCCAAACTGTTGCGCGCAATCCAAGAGCGCGTGATTGACCGCGTCGGCGGCACAAAGCCAGTGTCCGTGGACATTCGCATTCTTGCGACCTCGAACCGCAACCTCGCTGAAAGCGTGAAAAACGGTGAGTTCCGTGAAGATTTGCTGTTCCGCTTGAATGTCGTGAACCTTAAAATTCCAGCGCTACGCGAACGCCCCGGCGACATTGTTGCCCTTGCCGAACATTTCATCAAGAAATACGCCAAAGCCAATGGTGTGCCAGAGCGACCACTTTCCGAAGACGCCCGTAAACAACTGATTGCCGCGCAATGGCCGGGCAACGTGCGTGAGCTTGAAAACACGCTTCACCGCGCCGTCTTGCTGGCCACCGGCGACGCAATTGATGCGGATGCGATTGCTCTACCAGATGGATCTGGATTAAGCGCGGAGCCGCAAAGCAACGACATTGCAGCCCAAGCCGCCGCAACGGCTGAGTCAGCAGCACGCGCCATGGTGGGACGCACAGTTGCAGACGTCGAGAAAGAACTGATCCTTGATACCCTCGATCATTGCTTGGGTAACCGCACGCACGCATCCAACATTTTGGGCATTTCGATCCGAACATTGCGCAACAAGCTCAACCAATATGCACAAAGCGGTGAATTAATTCCGGCGCCGGGCGAAAATCGCTCGTCAGGCGCAGCGTAGAAAGTCACAGTGGCTAAATGAGCGACACAACGGAATCACAACCCGCATCACCTAACCGGCTAAGCGCACCATCGGCCTTCCCATCTTTTGGGAAGATTGTCGATATGCTCAAGCAAGGCGACATTGCCTTGGCGGTTGGTGTGATCTCGATTCTCGTTGTCCTCATCATGCCGATGCCAGCGATAGCGCTGGACATGTTGCTCGCGATTTCTATCGTTTTTTCCGTGCTGATTTTGATGACAACATTGTTCATCCGCACGCCTTTGGAATTCTCGGCCTTTCCGACCGTGCTTTTGATTGCGGCGATGATGCGATTGGCGCTCAACCTTGCTTCGACAAGGTTGATTTTGGCCAACGGACATCTTGGCACCAACGCTGCAGGCAATGTGATTGAAGCCTTCGGCAATTTCGTGATGCAAGGCAATTTTGTGATCGGGATTATCGTTTTTGCGATCCTGATCATCGTAAACTTTATCGTCATCACCAAAGGTTCTGGCCGTATCGCTGAAGTGGCAGCGCGCTTTACATTGGACGCAATGCCGGGCAAGCAAATGGCCATCGATGCGGATTTATCCGCTGGTCTAATCGACGAAGAACAAGCCAAAAATCGTCGCAAAAATCTTGAAGATGAAAGCGCCTTTTTCGGTGCCATGGATGGTGCATCCAAGTTTGTGCGCGGTGATGCGATTGCGGGCTTGCTCATCACCTTCATTAATATCGTCGCAGGCATCATTATTGGTGTTGGCCAACAACAACTCTCGCTCAATGACGCGGCGTCAAACTATACGCTCCTCACCGTTGGCGATGGTCTTGTTTCGCAAATTCCAGCGCTGATCGTTTCAACTGCAGCAGGTCTTTTGGTGTCAAAGGCTGGCGTTTCGGGTTCAGCCAACCAAGCCCTTGCTGAGCAATTTTCCGGCTACCCTCGTGCCCTTGGCATGACCGCAGCTGTGATGTCGATTATGGCGCTTTTGCCTGGTATGCCAGCGTTGCCGTTCCTTGGACTTGCAGCTGGCGCAGGGTATCTGGCGTGGAAGTTTTCAAAAGAAAAAGTTCAGAAAGCCAGCGAAGAACTCGCACAAAAAGCAGCAGAAAAAATCAGCACAGAGGCTGAAGCCCAAAAAGAAGCACCGATCACCGACGCGCTTAAAATGGACGAGCTTAAACTTGAGCTTGGCTACGGTCTTCTTTCCCTCGTGAAAGAGGAAGAAGGTGGTTCTGATCGTCTGACCGAACAGATTAAGGCGCTACGTCGTCAGCTTGCCATGGATATGGGCGTGATTATGCCGTCTGTTCGCATCCTTGATAATATGCAGCTGCAGCCGAATGAATATAAGGTGCGGATCAAGGAAGTTGAGAGCGGCCAGGGCGAAGTGTATCCGGACCAATATATGGTGATGGACCCACATGGCGGTCAGATTGACTTGCCGGGACAACATACAATTGAGCCAACCTTTGGTCTGCCCGCCACTTGGGTTGACGCTGCATTGCGCGACGAAGCCGAAGTGAAGGGTTACACCATTGTTGATCCTTCATCGGTGATTTCAACACACCTAACAGAAATTCTGAAAACCAATATTGCAGACGTTCTAAGCTATGCAAATGTTCAAGAACTTTTGAACAATTTGCCTGCCGAGCAGCAAAAACTCGTCGACGATATGGTGCCGAACCAAATCAGCGTTTCTGGCATTCAACGCGTCCTACAAATTTTGTTGTCAGAGCGCATTTCGATCCGCGATCTCGCCACTATTCTTGAAGGCATCGCCGAAGTGGCAGGCAATCTTGGGTCGGCCAAACAAATCGCAGAACATGTGCGCACACGCCTTGCACGCCAGCTTTGTGCCAGCAATGCGGCGTTTGACGGCACCTTGCCGATTCTCACCCTTTCACCAGATTGGGAGCGCGACTTTGCAGAGGCGCTGCACGGAGAAGGTGCCGAACGACACCTCGCCATGGCCCCTTCTCGCTTGCATGAATTCATCCAAGAAATTCAAAATGCCTTCGAGAACGCGGCGCAGATGGGCGAGCTTCCGGTGTTGATCACCTCACCGCCAATCCGCCCACATGTGCGATCAATTGTGGAACGCTTCCGACCACAAACTGTGGTGATGAGCCAAAACGAAATCCACGCCCGCGCCCGTTTGAAAACAGTTGGGACTGTTTAAAATGACCATTAAAGGGAAATGCCATTGCGGCACCGTGTCATACGAGTTTCGTGACACGCCAGAATATGCGATCCGCTGCAACTGCTCAATCTGCCGTCGCTTGGGCACGCTTTGGATTTATTCAGACGCAGACAACATCACGCTTACCGGGGTCGATGATACCACCACAGTAAGCTATTCGCACGGCGACAAGGAACTCGATTTTCGGACCTGCAAAGGCTGCGGCACGTCGATCCTTTGGCAATCTATCGAAACGCCAGGCAAGGGCCGCATGGCCCTGAACCTCAATATGGCGGAATTGGATGACATCTACAAAGTCCCCATGCGCCTATTCGACGGCGCCGACAGCTGGAGCTTTTTTGAAGAGGACCCGCAGACAAAGCATGACGAATTGAAGGGGTAGACTGGTTCAACGGTCAAATGCTCCGCGCGAGACGAAACCCTAAATCGTCAATCGCGTAAGTGGGGTGGCTGCGTCGTCTGTTGGTGAGAAGGCAATGGCGCTCGGGATCATTCCAGCCGCCGCCGCGAAAAATCCGGTAAGTGCCATATTCTTCTGGGTCATATAGATCAAAGCACCATTCCCAAACATTGCCGACCATATCGTAGAGCCCAAATGCATTGGGCGCTTTCTGCCTCACATCATGGGTTTGTTGCGACGAGTTGAGCGCGAACCACGCAATCTCATCAATTTCACCATAAAGCGGCTTGAGCTGCCCGCCGAGACCTGCGTATTGGCGCTCGGCGTCGCTTGGCAATCGGTAACCATCGGCACCCTCAACAAGCGTCACATTATCCGGATCGCTCCCAACGACATAGGCAGCTTCGAGGCCATTCATAGCCGACAGGGAATTGCAAAAACCGATAGCGTCATACCATGACACATTTTCAACAGGGCGCTGCGCCCCTTTAAAAGTTGCGGGATTGCTGCCCATAACATGCGCATAAAGTTCTTGGGTAACCAGCGTGCTGCCCATCAAAAACGGCGCGATGTCCACTTGCCATTGGCGTTTGTGTCGGTCGTCGCGCATCGAAACGCTGCCGCCGGGAATGGCGATCATTTCAGGTGTCATGCTAAGTATGTCCAAAACTAGATTTTGGGTTTTAAGTGCGGACGCACCCTTTAGCATGCCGGCTGATTGACACTCAAGCCGCCAAGAGAGGTTTCCTTATAGCGGCTATCCATATCTTTGCCGGTTTCGTACATGGTTTTGATGCATGTATCGAGAGCCACAATGTGTTCGCCATCGCCATTTAGCGCCAACGATGCGGCCGCAATCGCTTTGATCGCACCCATGCCGTTACGCTCGAT
>CAJXLH010000067.1 GCA_913055925.1 uncultured Maritalea sp.
TGGCATGTTGATGGAACTGGCGATTCCACGGGCGCGCGTCAGCGTTTCGTAAAATCAAAGTGCGACATGCTGCCGCACCCAAGGCGCCTCAGCCAAATCGTGTTTTGCCTTGTATATATAGAGTTTTGAACTCCAGTTTAGAATTATTCCAAAAGACCCCTATTCTACGGGCCTTTGCGGGTGCGTGAGCGCATTGACGGCCAATAAAAAACGCGCAAAAACCACGCTCAACGGAGGGGATCAAACCTCAAATTTTGGAGCGAATGATGAATTTGACAAAAACACTCGCAGCAACGCTTATCGCTGGCTCAGCTATTGTTGGCACCGCGGCGACTGCCGAAGAAATCAACCTTTATAGCTACCGTCAGCCTGAGCTTTTGAAACCGCTTACAGACGCGTTTGAAGCTGAAACTGGCATTAAGACAAACGTCTTGTTTGCCAAAAAGGGTCTTGTTGACCGTTTGGTTTCTGAAGGTGAAAATTCACCAGCAGACGTTTTGTTGACAGTTGATATTGGTCGTTTGGACGCCGCTAAACAGGCTGGCATTTGGCAGCCAATCCCAGCAGACGTGACATCACGCGTTCCAGCTGAGTTTGTGGATACAGATGGCGCTTGGGCCGCTTTGTCACTACGCGCACGTGTTTTCTATGTCTCTAAAGACCGCGTAAGCGACACATCACTTTCATATGCTGACCTTGCTGATCCACGCTGGAAAGGCAAAGTTTGCACACGCTCTGGCCAGCACGTTTACACCATCGGTTTGGTAGCCTCGCAAGTTGTGAACAACGGCGAAGAAGCAACCAAAACATGGCTTGAAGGCGTTCGTGACAATCTAGCACGCAAACCAACAGGCAACGACCGTGCGCAGGTTAAAGCGATCTTTGCGGGTGAATGCGATATCTCAATCGGTAACACTTACTATATGGGCAAAATGGTCACCAACGACGCTGAGCCTGAGCAAAAAGATTGGGCGGCGTCAGTTCGCTTGGTCTTCCCAGATGCAGACAGCAACAAAACACACGTGAACATTTCTGGTGTTGCTTTGGCGAAAAACGCGCCAAACGCAGAAGGCGCAAAGAAATTCATCTCGTTCCTTCTTTCAGACAAAGCGCAAGCAATCTACGCAGAACGCAACTTTGAATACCCTGTTGTACCAGGCGTTGAAGCATCTGACCTTGTAAAAGGTTGGGGCGAATTGAAAGCTGACGACATTAGCCTGACAGCGATTGCTGACAAGCGCGACGAAGCCAGCAAGCTTGTTGACGAAGTGAAATTCGACGAAGGCCCACAAAACTAGGCTTTGCACATTTACCAAATCCGCTATACCTAACATGAGGATAGCGGATTTGAGTGGAGAAGAATGATCGCTGAGAAAAGCGGCGTAGCTCACAAATACTTCACAGGCGCGATTTCGCGCCTGTCTTTGATTGAACTGGTGGTCATCGCCGTCATGGCGCTGCCCACTTTTGCTTTGGCGTGGTTGGCGTTGGGCAACTTCGGCACCGAAGGCGGATTGTTCTCTCGCATGTTGCCCGTAGCCTTGCGCGAAACGGGTCTTTTGCTTTTACTTGTTGGACTGTTTGCTGGCGCCATCGGCATGGTGAGCGCGTGGCTTGTGTCGACATTTGAGTTTCCGGGCAGGCGCTTGTTCGAATGGGCACTCATTCTGCCCCTTGCCATTCCGACCTACATTTCTGCTTACGCATGGGTTGAGGTCATGGACTTTACCGGCCCGCTTCAATCCTTCATCCGCGCACTAACGGGCGCAAAAACGGTCAAGGAATATTGGTTCCCCGATTTCCGCACCATTGGCGGCGGCGCATTTGTGATGAGCCTTGTGCTCTATCCATATGTTTATTTGAGCTGCCGCGCATTTTTCCTTATGCAATCCGGTGCGATGGCTGCCGCCAGCCGCACACTTGGCGCGGGACCTTGGCGAACATTTAAAGATGTGACGCTGCCGCTTGCCCGTCCGGCAATTATTGTGGGTGTATCGCTTGCATTGATGGAAGTGATCAACGATGTGGGCGCGGTGGAGTTTTTTGGCGTCAACACCATGACGGCGATTGTTTATGCCACCTGGCTCAATCAATCTAATCTGCCCGGTGCCGCGCAATTGGCTGTAACGGCTGTGTTGCTTATCGCTGGTTTGATCTGGCTTGAACAACATGAACGCCGCAAGCTGAGCTATCTCAATAAGCGCGATAGCCGCGTACCGCCGCCGCGCACGAAATTGCGCGCCGCCCATGCGATTTGGGTGAGCTTGTTCTGTGCTGCAATTGTCGGTCTGGGGTTCGTGGTGCCGGTGCTTGAACTCTTATCCACTGCCATTGTCCGCTTTATGCGCGGTGCGGTGGATGGAGAGATTTTGGAAGCACTTTGGACCACGGTTTGGCTGGCGCTGATCGGCGCGCTGATTTGTGTCGCGGTGGGCTATTTCACCGCGCGGCGCATGGTTAATGCAGATGGCAGCCGCAATCTTTCTTACCTCGCCACCTTCGGCTATGCGGTGCCTGGCACTATTTTGGCCATCGGCATTGTGGTGCCGCTAGGCTTTTTGGATGGCGTGATAAACGACGCCACCCGCGCATGGTTTGGCGTCACGGTGGGGCTGGTGCTTTCCGGCTCCCCTATCGCGATTATTTATGCTTATTCGGTTCGCTTTCTTACCGTCAGCCACAATTCGCTTGAAAGCGCGATGAAGAAACGCGGCACAAGCCTGATGGAAGCCGCCCATGTACTTGGCGCAAACCGATGGCGCACGCTTATCGAGGTCGACCTGCCAACCCTGCGCCCAGCTTTAGTCGCGGCCCTTACGCTTGTGTTTGTGGAATGTATCAAAGAACTGCCCGCAACTTTGCTCTTGCGGCCGCTCGGTCTCGAAACTTTGGCCACATTTGTTTACGCCGAAGCCAGCCTTGAAAACTTTGAATCTGCTGCTGTGCCTGCGCTTCTGATTATTTTCATCGCACTGGTGCCTGCGGTGCTGGGTGGGAAATTACAGGGCAGTGAGCGGGAAGGGTGATTGTGGGAAGGCTGGTTTGAGCCCCTCTCTACAAAACTTATGAAATGCTGCCGATGTCTGCTATGGTGGTGTCAAAGAGCCGATACAGTTGTTGCTGGCCGCAAATCGTTATTTTAGGATGAATATATGCAAGACGGTTCATCATCAAAAACAAACAGATCGCGCAATTTCTTCAAACTATCTGATCCATTTGAAGAAGTAGGTAGTCCTGATGAAATGTTCAAGATCATGGAGGGTGATACAGTTTCGGTGGCGGATATACTGTTTAAGCCAAATGAACTGTTCGGCGACCCTGCGTCGCATCGAAGGCAAATAAAGAAGAAGGAATTCGTGAACGTCAGCTTCACCCGAACGATAATCCGGCATGTTGATTTTTATGACTGTGTGTTTCGTCAATGTCTATTCGTCG
This sequence comes from uncultured Maritalea sp., assembly GCA_913055925.1. Lineage (GTDB taxonomy): Bacteria > Pseudomonadota > Alphaproteobacteria > Rhizobiales > Devosiaceae > Maritalea. Next base: position 3,436 of record CAJXLH010000067.1, read on the forward strand.
GAAGCAGGATAGAAGAGTGTGAATTTCATGACTGCAGGTTCGTCGACTGCAACACACATAAGATCGAGTTCAAGGGCGTTTATATCGATCCCGTTGCCTTCAATGACTGCCTTTCACCAGACGAGCATCAAAATATCGGTACTCACCTTTACCAACGATTGATGAACAATTCGAAAGATGAGAACCAGCCCGCATTCGGACGGTTGGCTAGTTTTAACTTCAACAGATGGATGAGCTATCAATTAACCTATGAAGCGAAGAAAACATGGCAGTCCAGCAAGGTTAAGTCGGTTTGGCTGCAACTGACCTCACTCGGTCGCAAATTATGGGGGGTGTGGGGAGCAGGAGTACGACTGAGGCGTTTTATGACCTGTTTCCTCGTCGTGATTTTACTCTTCAGCCTACTTAACTTCAGCCTTCGAACTGTCATGGGTCTACCTGAAGTCGACTCTTTTGTCGACGCGATGTACTTCACTGTCATCACGCTGACGACCATTGGGTACGGTGAAATCACTCCTGATGAGACTTGGGGGAAAGTGATCATCGCCGGACAGGGATTCTTTGGCTTCTTTTTGTTTGCTCTTGCAGCATCAACAATCTTTCGACGGATAGGAACATGATCGCAAGTGCAACCTCCGATGTCAGCATTTGTGTTTTCGGGTCATCTGCTAGGGCTACGAACGATGCAATTAGCGACCGAGACGTATTGATCGTGGCGAACGATATAGCGTCAACGAAGGATATTGTCGCTGAATGGACGAAACAGGGTTGGTCAGTGTCGCTTTACTCTCGAAAAAGGCTCAGAAACGTTGCCAAAATTGGGAGCCTTTTCGTCAAACATCTCCAACTTGAAGGGATAGTTCTATCAGACCCGTCCGGTTGGCTTTCAAAAATTTTGGAAGAATTTTGTGTAAAACAGTCCTACTACTCTGAAATTGCTGACGCTCTGGACTTGGCTTTGCCCCTACAACGACTGAAGGGCGTTGGCATAGAGGTGGACCAAGCACTGGCCGCAGATATAGGGTATGTGTTCTTGCGTAACTATGCGATTTATCGCTGTGCAGAACAGCAGACTTATTTATTTGACTACAGAGCTTTGCTTGAAGAGTTGCAGGGTATAGAAAAATTCAGTGATAGGTGTCGATCCCAACTTATGCGCCTTCGCATAGGAAAGCACATCTATCGTTCCGGAAATTTGAGACGACGAGACCTCTCAGGCTTGGAGCTTGTGACAGACTGTCTTGAAGAAGCCTGTTCCAACTTGACACTTAACCGCATCGAGCAAAACACGCCAGTTAGGTTCCTTGCTACACCGTATTCCACACTTCGCGATTGCGAGGCGGCTTTGGTATCAAATGGGCTATTTAACACAAATCGAGCTTCGATGCCTTATCCACTAAAAAAAATATGGAAGATGATTAGGAACCCAAAGGACTATAGTTGGGACGTATCAAGGATTGATGAAACGTGGGTCGCAAGATCCAATAAAGTGATAGCTGGCTTGAATTCGACTACAAGTTCAGATGTGATTGTTTCTGATGAAAAACAGCGAAGCGACTTTACTAGCTTGCCGTAAGCAGACGTTGATAAAAATGCTTGAAACGGTCACTTTGTCCGCTTAGCCGTCATTCAAATCACGAAATAGGACAAATCAAACCGAACGGTCGGTCTTTTCAACCTTCAGGCACCACCCCCCTTACGCAAAAATACCGCATCACAAACGTTTCATCGCGTGCAACCAAAGTTGGCTTTTGCATTTCTTTTGCTTTCCGATAGAACTATGGACAGATTTTACCCACAACTAACCGGGATGAGAAATGTCGCAAATTATTGAAAAGACGGTCAAAAAATCGCTCGCGACTGCCGCGATACTTAGCTTTACTGCTTTTGGCGCGCTTGCAAGTGAGCTGACCGTTGGACAGGTTTTGGAACCGCCTCACCTTGATCCAACTGCCGGCGCTGCCGCTGCGATTGATGAGATCGTTTATGCCAACATTTTCGAAGGGCTAACGCGCATAGACCAAAATGGTGCTGTTCAACCCTCTTTGGCAACGTCTTGGACCATTTCAGATGATGGTTTGACCTACACCTTTAATTTGAAGAAAGACGTGATATTCCACGACGGTACGACATTTGACGCTGACGATGTTCTGTTCACTTTTGAGCGCGCGCGCGCGGAAGACAGCACCAACGCGCAAAAAGGTATCTTTGCGCCAATCACCGCCGTTGAAGCGGTAGATACGCACACTGTAAATATCACCATCGCGCAGCCGCAGGGCGACTTTTTGTTCAATATTGGTCGTGGCGACGCTGTAGTTGTGGCACCGGAAAGCGCTGAGACAAATGTGTCGACACCGGTTGGCACCGGACCATTTAAATTTGTGAAATGGGATAAAGGCAGCCGCGTTGTTATCGAGAAAAACGCCGCATACACTGGCGAAGCAGCTTCCATCGACAAAGCAACCATCGTTTTCATTTCAGATCCGAACGCTGCGCAAAACGCCTTGCTGGCTGGTGAAGTAGACGGCTTTGCCAACTTCCCGGCGCCAGAGAGCCTTTCCATTTTTGAAGCTGACCCGCGTTTCAACGTGTTGCGTGGTTCAACTGAAGGCGAAACCATCCTTTCGATCAACAACGCCAAAGCGCCATTTAACGATGTGCGTGTGCGTCAGGCCGTTGCTCATGCGCTGCATCGCCAAGCCATTATTGATGGTGCAATGTTTGGTAACGGCACACCAATTGGCACACACTTTGCGCCGCACCACCCATTCTATGAGGATTTGATCGGCACCTATCCGCGCGACATCGAGAAAGCCAAAGCGCTTTTGGCGGATGCTGGTTATCCAGAAGGGTTCAAAGCCACATTTAAACTGCCACCACCAACATATTCACGTCGTGGCGGTCAGATTATTGCGGCGCAACTCCGCGAAATCGGTATTGAACTGGAGTTGATCAATGTGGATTGGCCGCAATGGCTTGCAGATGGGGTCAAGGCTAAGGACTACGACTTTTCCATCGTGAGCCACGTCGAGCCGTTCGACATCGGCATTTATGCGAACCCAGACTATTATTTCCAGTATGACAATGTGGTTTTGCAGGCGATTATTGAAAAGCTCAATGTGACGGCCGACGAAGCGAAACGCGAAGAGTTGGCGCGCGCTGCACAAAAGATCATCACCGAAGACGCGGTAAATGGCTATTTGTTCCAATTGGCGAAAACTGGCGTTTGGAAAGCCGAACTTGAAGGCATGTGGCCAAACTCACCTGTGGAAGGCAACGACCTAACCGCAGTGCGGTGGAAATAAGCTTGACTTTATAGCCTGATAAAGCCGAACTGACCGACATGATCGGCTTTGCAGTAACAAGAATATTTGGCGTCGCGGTGACCTTGTTGGTGGCCGCGGCGATCATTTTTTTGCTGCTTGATATTATGCCCGGTGACCCCGCCCGCTTTATGCTGGGGATCAATGCAACCGAAGATGCTGTTGCCGCTTTGCGCACGGATCTTGGCCTAGACAAGCCAACACTTGAACGGTTTTTCATCTGGCTTTTTGGTCTTTTCCAAGGCGATCTTGGCATTTCGTTCTCGCAACGCGAACCCGTTACAGCGCTCATGCTCGAACGACTGCAAGTCAGCCTGCCGCTGGCATTATCAGCGCTGTTTCTTTCCACAATCATCGGGCTGCCCATCGGGATCATTGCCGCGCAAAACCGTGGAAAATTTGGTGATACGTCGGCGATGATTTTGGCGCAAATTGGCGTCGCCATCCCCAACTTCTGGTTCGCCATGTTGCTCGTGTTGCTGTTCGCCGTGACGTGGCGCATTTTCCCACCGGGTGGATTTGTGCCTTGGGGTGAAAATCCAGCGCACGCCGCTCGATCTTTGGTTTTACCCGCCATCGCGTTGGCATTGCCGCAGGCCGCTATTCTCGCCCGCATCATGCGCACATCGCTTGTGGACATTATGCAGGCTGACTTTATCCGCACTGCGCGCGCCAAGGGTTTATCGCTCAATCAAGCGGTTTGGCGGCATGGTGTTCGCAATGCCCTGCTACCTGTCCTCACCATCATGGGGCTGCAATTCGCCTTTTTGATCGCCGGTACGATCATTGTTGAAAATGTATTCTACCTCCCCGGCCTCGGGCGCTTGATCTTCAGTGCTATTTCAGCGCGGGATTTGATTGTTGTGCGCAGCTCGATATTGGTGCTCGTCGCGCTGGTGATTTTGGTGATGTTTATCGTTGATCTTACCTATGCGTGGGTGGACCCGCGCATCCGACAAGGGGGGCAGCGCGATGGATAGTGGCCTCTTTGCACGCGCGCTAAAACACCCAAGCTTCAGACTTGGTCTTTTTGGCAGTGCCGGTTTTTTATTGCTGGCCATTGTCTCGGTGTTTTGGACGCCGCACCCCACCGACATTGTGGACGTGCCGAACCGCTTTGGTGAGTTTTCTAGCGTCAATTGGCTGGGCACCGATTATCTCGGGCGCGATCAACTGTCCCTTTTAATGGTCGGCATCGCCACAAGTTTGAAGGTCGCTGCCCTCGCCGTTGCTATTGGCGCATTGATTGGTGTGCCATTAGGCTTGATCGCGGCGGCGCAGCGCGGATGGCTGGAAGCATTCATTTTACGCGGCAACGACTTTATCTTTGCGTTCCCCGCTATCATTTCGGCGATCATCATCACCACCCTTTTTGGTCCCTCGGCAATCAACGCGATGGTGGCCATCGGCATTTTCAATATTCCGGTTTTTGCGAGGGTGGCGCGTGGCGCAGCCCTTAGCCTTTGGACCCTAGAATATGTGGACGCCGCCAAACTCTCCGGCCTTTCAAACGGCCAGATCAGCTTCCGCCACATCTTGCCCAACATCGCCAGCTTGTTGATCGTACAGGCGACAATCCAACTGTCTCTTGGCGTGTTGGCTGAAGCGGGTCTAAGTTATATCGGCCTTGGCACGCAGCCGCCAGAAACGAGCCTTGGGCTCATGCTCAAAGAAGCTCAGAGCTTTTTCTTCGGCTTCCCCATGCAGGCCATTATCCCAGGCATTGCCATCGTTTTGTTCGTCATCAGCTTCAACCTACTTGGCGATGGCTTGCGCGACACGCTAGACCCAAAACTCACTAAAGCCGGAGGCATTGATGTCGCTAGTTGAGGTGAAAGCTCTGCACATTTCTTTCGGCGAACGCGAAGTCGTGTCCGATATTAATTTGAGTATCGCTCAGGGTCAGCGGGTCGGTGTGGTAGGCGAAAGTGGATCGGGCAAAAGCCTCACAGCCCTGTCGATCATCGATCTCTTGCCAGAGGCTGCCATTCAGCATGGCGAGATCACCCGCAACCTACCAAAGGGCGACAAGCTACGTGGCAAGCATATCGGGATGGTTTTTCAGGAACCCATGACTACGCTCAACCCGTTGATGCGGGTAGGCGATCAGATCAAAGAAGCGCTTGAACTTCATTTGCCCGACATTGATTTTGACAGCCGTGTCGCTGAATTAGTCGCCGAAGTGGACCTGCCGCCAACCACCGCACTTCGATATCCGCACGAGCTTTCCGGTGGGCAACGCCAGCGCATAGGCTTAGCCATCGCTTTGGCCGGAGAGCCCGAATTGCTGATCGCAGATGAGCCAACTTCTGCGCTCGATATGATCACGCAGGCACAAATCATTTCGCTCATTCGCCGCATTTGCGATCAGCGCAAGATGGCATTGTTGTTTATCTCGCATGATCTCGGCGCCGTTTCCGCGCTTTGTGACCATATCCATGTGCTTGAGAAGGGCCGCCAGGTCGAACATGGCGAAACTACAGCGGTTTTGAAGTCGCCGCGCGAGGATTATACCAAGCGTCTCATTGCAGCCGCGAAGCCGACCCGCAGACGCCTTACGACGCGAAAAATAGGAACGCCGTTGCTTGAGCTAACGGGCATTTCCAAGCGCTTTAAACTGCCTGGGCCTTTTTGGGCCAAAAAGCAATATCTGCAAGCGCTCGATGATATTTCGCTGACCATCAACGAAGCCGAATGTGTTGGTCTTGTTGGGCCTTCTGGGTGCGGAAAGACCACGCTATCGCGCATCATTGCGGGTCTAAACAAGGCGCAGCACGGCGCCATCCGTTTTGATGGACAAGATATCAGCCAACAGCGCGGACAGATGCCCAAAGCGGCGAGGCGCGAATTGTCGATGGTTTTTCAAGACCCCTTTGGTAGCTTCGACCCGCGCCTCACAATGGCGCATTCGCTTTATGAACCGCTGAACCTGATGCCTGAACTTGGCCAAACCGAGCGGCGTGAGCGGGTTGAAATGGCGCTTGAACGCGTGGGGCTTTCGCCCGACATGCTCAACCGACACCCGCACGCTTTTTCAGGTGGGCAGCGCCAACGTTTTGCCATTGCACGCTCGCTTGTGTTGCGGCCAAAGCTTGTGGTGCTTGATGAACCTGTTTCTGCGCTTGATGTTTCGATACGTGGCGATGTTTTGGAACTGCTTGCCGAATTGCGGGAGAAATTTGGTATTGCCTATTTGTTCGTTAGCCACGACCTTGATGTGGTGCGCGCTGTTGCCGACCGGGTGTTGGTTATGGAACGCGGCCGAATTGTTGAACAAGGTGATGTCGACGCGGTGTTTGACGCCCCACAAGCCGACATTACAAAACGACTTCTCAACGCACGGTTGAGCATCTAACATCCCTCTAAAGATACTTGTTGGAGGACTTAAAATGACACTTTTCAATACACTCAAATCGGCGTTTGTTGGCGCCACGCTCTTAAGTGCATTCGCTGCACCGGCCTTGGCAACATCGTCGCTGGAATGCTCTGGTGTTGGGGCAGATGCAGGCGCAACTGTTTTATTTGGCGCCGGGCCAATGTTGAACGCAATAGATGCAGACGTTTATCTGGATGATCGCTTCATCGCCACTCGCCCTTTCGACAAAGCGGAACGGGCCTACATTTTACAATTCAAGGGTGACGACAAATCAATCTATGTTGAGCTGATGGACGACCAAGCAGACAAGCACCTTGCTACACTGCGCGTACTGCGCCACATGAACGAAGACGGCGAACCGCTGCAAGTTGGTATTTTGCATATCAAAGGCAAACCGCCTGTCAGTGTGACTTGCGAAGGACCGTAGGCGCAAAGAATATGCTCACAAATTGCGATGCCAACCGCTAATACTTTGTCGCT
>CAJXLH010000068.1 GCA_913055925.1 uncultured Maritalea sp.
GCCGCATGGCAGCTCCGGTTATTGCGGCGTCGCTCACAACAATGGCCGCGTTTGGTCCAATTTTGTTGGTTGGTGACGTAATCGGTCAAATCCTTTCTGCCTTGCCGATGGTGGTGATCGCGGTTCTCATTGCATCCCTCATCGAATGTTTCCTTGTATTGCCGGGGCACCTATCTCATGCCTTGCCGAAAGAGCGAAAAGCACCCGGCTGGTTCCGCCGCAATTTCGACGCCGGATTTGCATTCTTCCGCGACAAAATGTTCGGCTGGTTATCTGACCTTACCTATCGTTGGCGCTATGCCACGCTTGCCGCAGCCATCGCCCTCGGTATCGTTGGTGGCGCGCTCATCCCTGCGGGAAAACTTGGCTTTGAATTTTTCCCATCGGTTGAGGGTGAAACCGTAAATGTTACGGCCATCTTCCAACCTGGTGTGCCACAAGACGCGATGTATGGCCTTGTTGAACAGGTTGAGAAGGCGATTGAAACGGTTGAAACAGACCTGACGCCAGAAGGCGAAGATCTGATTTTGACCAGCTTTGCCTATCTCGATATGGAAAACGGCCGCGCCAACATTGCGCTCTATCTCACTGCAGCTGAACTGCGCAGTGTGCGCACAAACCAAATTGGACGTGCCATTCGTGAAAACATCCCAACCATTGCTGGCGTAGACCGTATATCGGTTCGCGAACCGCGCGGCGGCCCTCCGGGACGCGCCATCGACGTTGAATTTTCCGGCGCCGAAGTACCCGTGTTAAAAGCCGCATCCGAAGAGCTTCAAGCCGTGCTTGAAGGGTTCGAGGGCGTCCAAGCGATTTCTGATACATTGGCCTATGGCAAACCGGAACTGGTGCTTGAGTTGACCCCTCGCGGTCGTGCGCTCGGCTTCTCTCTCGATACGCTGGGTAGCCAAATTCGCGACACCTTTGAAGGCAACCTTGCTCGCCGCGTGGCCGAAGAAGAAGAAGAAATCGCGGTGCGTGTAGAACAAGTTTCTGACGCATCAGGTACCGCCGCGCTGCGCGATCTATGGGTCCGGTCAGACGCTGGAAATTTTGTACCTCTTTCTGAGGTTGTTACCATCAGTGAACGTCAAGGCTTTAACCGGATTGTGCGCGAAGAGGGCAAAACAGTAGTCTCTGTCCGCGCTGACACCGATACGACCATCGTTGCCGCAGCCGACGTTTTGGAACGCTTGGAAGCCGATTACCTACCTGGCATCACCTCCAAATATGGTGTGCAGTATAGTCTTGGCGGCACTCAGGCGGAACAAAGCGCAGCCTTCGGCGATTTGCGACTAGGCGGCCTTATCGCACTTGGTGTCATGTACATCATTATCGCTTGGATTTTCGGTTCATATTTCGCACCGCTTGCCGTCATGTTGATCATTCCTTTTGGTGTTATTGGCGCGATTTGGGGGCACTTCATCATGGGCTACAGCCTGTCGATCATCTCCATGATGGGCCTTCTCGGTCTCGCCGGTATTTTGGTCAACGACTCCATTGTTTTGGTTTCAAGGCTGCAAGAAAGGCTAGAAGAAGGGGACAGCCTTCGCGAAGCCGCAACTGGCGCGGCTAGAGATCGATTGCGCGCTGTCGTGTTGACTTCTTTGACGACCATCGGCGGTTTGACCCCATTGCTGTTCGAGACAAGCTTACAAGCTAAATTCCTCATCCCAATGGCCATCACAATCGTCTTCGGTCTCGGATTAGCTACGTTGCTTGTGTTGTTCCTTGTGCCTGCCATCATTGGCATTGGTGCCGACATTGGGGCATTCTTTAGCTGGTTGTTCGTCCGCAAAAATGCACCAAGCTTCCGTGGTTTGATCCGCGGTGACCATCACTCAATCCCGCGCCCGCCGGAAGTGGAAGCTTAGTCTGGCTCATCGTTTTGGTAGTCGCAGCCATACAAGGCCAGCCAGCACCATAAAGATTAGCGGTGAAAAGTAAGCGTTGTTCACGCTTAGAAATGCGCCGCTAATCGTCGCCAAAACGCCACCAAGCAGGATAGCGAGGGATTGCCCTGCAAAAAGCACTGAAGTGGCAAATCCCATTCGGTCTGGTAAGCAGCGTTGCGCATAGCTGATACCAATGGTGAGAACGCTCGCGGGGATGAGCCCATAAATTGCCTGAAGGCAAATCATTTGCCACAAATTGTCAGCAAATGGTGAAAAGGCAAAATAGATCAAACCAGCCGCCACACCGGTAGCCAAAACTGTTTTCGACCCGACGCGCTTGGCAAGCCAAACAAAGAAGACAGCCGCTGGCAGTTCCACGACGGGTGTTGCCATGTACACAATGGTCAAATCCGAAGGGGCGGTTGAGATGTTTTCCGCTACAAAAAGTGACATGTTTGCAAGTCGCAACATGTCACCAGCCATTACGAATGCGACAAACAAAGCAATATTGCGAAGATCCGACGGCACCTCGTTCAACCGAGACCAACGAAACTTCTCTGTGGTAGATTTGGTTTCTTTTGGTGGATTTGCTCGAAACGCCCAGATCAGTGCGGCCAGAGCGACCATTCCGACTGCCTGAAGTACAAACAACCCTCGGAAACTGAACCCAATGACAAGCAAACCACCGCACACTGCAGGACCAAGTACCCATCCTGCAACATACCCAATTCGCAATTGACCGCTATCGATTGTGCCTTGACCATTTTTGCAAGGTCGTTCGCCAGCCCACGCAAAATACTGTGCATTTACGCTTGAGAACAAAGGATAAGTGAGCGCAGTGATTACAATAACCAACCAACTCGCGCCAACAAATGCCGTAAGCGCGGTGCCAATCCCAATCCAAATCAAACCAAATGTTATGATCTTGCGTCGGTCAGAAATAGTGTCCGATCTGTCGCCAATTATTGGTGTAATGATCAGTCCAATCATTGCCGGTAGCGCAAATGCGACGCCATTCTCAAAAAGGGAACCGTTCAATTCTTGAGTGATGAAGAGTGCGCGAATGGGCAACGTCAATGACGTAACGATCGCCATGACGAACAAATAGACAAACAATTTGGGAGTTGATCCATCACGGATCAGGCGAGCAAAATAAGACAAAGTAGACCGAAAAGAAGAATGGCGGGAGGTGAAAGGTATTTTATTGGTTTGGTGTTGTCTAGCGGAAATTTAGGTCGCTAATCGGTCTCGCTTAACGCTGCCAGAAGCGCGGCAAAAACAGTACGATCACGGTGAAGATTTCGAGACGGCCAACAATCATGCCGATGGCCAATAGCCATTTGGAGATGTCGGGGAGTGGGGCGAAATTGCCGGCTGGGCCGATGGTCTCGCCAAGTCCCGGGCCCACATTTGAAATCGCCGTGGCAGCGCCGGAAAACGCTGTGAGCGGATCAAGCCCGGTCAAAGAAAGAAGCAGCGCCAAGATCATGAACGCGGCAATGTAGAGAAATACAAAACTCAAAACCGACGCGGAAACCTCATCAGACAATACGGCCCCATTGTAGCGCTTCACAAACACGCCGGATGGGTAAAGGATTTCGCGAATATGCTGTTTGAGGTCCAAAAATAGCACTTGGAACCGGAAGATCTTAATGCCGCAACTGGTGGAGCCCGCGCAGCCGCCAATAAAGGTGATGATGAAAAATGTCGTGACGGCGAAGCCGCCCCATTGCCCATAGTCTGTGGTGGCATAGCCCGTGCCGGTTAGCACGGAAATGACCGAGAACATGGCGTGGCGGAAGGCGCGCTCACCGGTTTCCACATTGTTGAGTACTTGCACCAGTAGCATCACAAAGCTCAAGGCCAACACAAGCCCAAGAAATGCGCGGACTTGGCTATCACGGACGAGCGGGCGCCAGGCGCCTTGGATAAGGCCGATATACAAAAGAAATGGCAGTGCGCCCAAGATCATGAACGTGATCGCGATATAGTCGATCATCGCCGAGTTGTAATAGCCAATTGAGCCGTCTTTGGTGGAGAAGCCACCCGTGGCCACGGTGGTCATCGCGTGCACAAGTGCATCAAAAAGCGGCATGCCAGCCGCCCAATAGCAAATGGCGCAAATTAAGGTCAGAACGATGTAGATCGAGGTCATGCCGGAGGCAATTTGCGCTGCGCGAGGCAGGATTTTATCCGGCGTGTCAAAGGCCTCAGCCTTAAACATCTGCATACCACCAATTTGCAGCATTGGCAGGACAGCAACCGCCATCACGATGATTCCGAGGCCGCCGAACCATTCTAGCAAGCCGCGCCACAGCAAAATGCCGGGCGGCAAAAAGTCCAGCCCGTTGATCACCGTGGCGCCTGTTGTGGTGAGGCCAGACATGGATTCAAAAAACGCGTCGGTGAAGCTGAGGCCAATTTCAGCCCAATAGAATGGCAAGGCCCCAAATGTCGCGAGAACAACCCACACAAGCGCGGTCATCAAAAACGCTTGCCGGATATTTAAGCTGCGTTCCGCTTGCAGCGTGGAGGCCCACGTGCCTGCACCAAGAGTTGTCGTGAGTAAGGCGGCGGTCGCAAACACCACCCAATCATCATTGCCCACAAGCGCATCAGCCAGCGCGGGCAAAAACATTGAACAGCCAAGCGCCGTTGTTAGCGCGCCAATAATTGTAAATACCGGTCGAAATTCCATATGGTGAAGCGGCCGTCCTTCTCACTGCGCTTTTTCTCTATCACAACTTTGCTCACTTAAAAATGAGCATTATCTTGTGGGAAACTTTGCTAGTGTACCCGATATTTGAGAAGCGGGGATAAGTATGCTCGACGGCCAAATGCGCAAAATCATCGATGGTCCATTGAATGCAGTGGGCGCACAGCTTGCAAAAACTGGGATATCAGCCAATGCCGTCACAGGCGTGGGCCTTGCACTTGGGATTATTGCGGCAGTTCTAATCGCTCTCGGTAATGTGCAAGCCGGTCTTTGGGTCCTCTTACTTTCTCGTGTTGCAGACGGTTTGGACGGAGCAGTAGCCCGCGCCACCCAAAAAACCGACTTTGGTGGATATTGGGACATCGTTGCAGACTTTTTCTTTTATGGCGCCATCCCGGTTGCGTTTATTGTTCTTGACCCAAGTGCAAACGCGGTCGCAGGTGCACTGTTGCTTTTGTCGTTCTATTTCAATGGCGGTACCTTTTTGGGCTACGCGATCTTGGCAGAAAAGCACAAATTGCAGACAGCGCAGCGTGGGTCAAAGTCGCTTTACTTTACCACCGGCTTGCTCGAGGGTACTGAAACGATTGCGTTCTTCGTGGCTTGCTGCATCTGGCCCCAGCATTTTGCCATTATGGCTTATCTGTTTGCCGCTGCGTGTTTCTACACCGCCTTCGCCCGGATTTGGCTTGCTTATCAGGAATTCGGAAGCCGCTCGCCAACCGACTAGAAACGCTTATTGCGCGGATGGCTTTTCGCTAACCGTTCGTTGCCGCGCTTGTAGTTGCCTGTAATGCGCGCCATCACTTGCTGTTGGTCCGCGAAATCGCAATCCGACATTTCGTCTAAAAAATCTGCAGCCTTTTCACCGCGCAGCGTGGTCGCCAACCGACCATGGTGGGAGATTTTCACCTCACCACCTTTGCGCGCACGAAATGTAAAACCGAGATCGTCGCTCATCAGCAAAAACTAGATTTGGTCGAGCGCGAAAGCGAAGTCATCGAGCAAGTCGTCACCATCTTCCAAGCCCACTGATAAACGCAAAAGCTTCCGAGTAATGCCAGCTTCCAAACGTTCTTCTTCAGAAAAGCGTTGGTGTGTTGTGGTCGCCGGGTGCGTAATGATCGATTTCGCGTCACCCAAATTGTTTGAAATCTTCACCACGCTCAACGCATCCGCCAGCTTAAACGCCGCTTCTTGGTTACTGCCTTCTGACGTACCGGATGCACCGCCGACTTCAAATGCCAACATGGTTGATCCCGAACTCATCTGACGCTTGCCCAATTCATATTGTGGGTGCGACGGATGGTGCGGATAAAACACTTTATCGACCTTTGGGTGGTCAGCCAAAAAGCTAGCGAGCTTAGCAGCAGACTGCGACATGCGTTCGACGCGAAGAGCCAGTGTCTCCAAACCTTTCAGCATCACCCAAGCATTAAACGGGCTGATGGTCGGGCCGGTCTGGCGGATGATGGTGTGAATGTCAGCTTCAATAAGTTCTTTCGACCCTAGGATAATCCCGCCCATGCAGCGGCCTTGGCCGTCAATATGCTTGGTCGCTGAATAAGTCACAAGGTCTGCGCCCAACTCCAATGGTTTTTGGAACATCGGCGTCGCGAAAACATTGTCGACAATCAGCACCGCACCGTTGGCGTGCGCAATCTTGGCCACCGCCTCAATATCCACCAACTCCAATGTTGGGTTGGAAGGTGTTTCAATAAAAATCGCCTTGGTATTAGGCCGCATTGCGTTCGCAAAATTTTGCGGGTCACGTCCATCAACGATTGACGATTCAACGCCCCAACGGGGAAGGTAATCTTCCACCACAAACCGGCAGCCGCCAAACAGCGCGCGAGATGCGACCACATGATCACCAGCGCGGACCTGGCTCATCACCGCTGTCGTCACCGCCGCCATACCCGTTGCGGTGGCACGTGCAGCCTCCGCGCCTTCGATTAAACACATACGGTCTTGAAACATATCATATGATGGGTTGGAAAAGCGGGAATAAATATGCCCGTCATCATCGCCCATAAAGCGCGCTTCGGCAGCATCTGAACTATCGTAAATAAAGCCGGAGTTGAGATAGAGCGACTCTGATGTTTCGCCATGCTGAGAACGCACAGTGCCGCCATGCACCATTTTGGTGGCCGCGCGTTGGTTTTTCGGGTCCGCCAAAGGGTTCTTGTTTTCAGCCATGGTCTTCACTCCAACAAAAAAGCCGACCCAATTGGCCGGCAATCAGGTCGCTTTAGCAAGTTTTTTCGAGCTTCCGCTCAGGTGGTTGCAATCAGACCGGCCAAATCGCCACCTTTATGGTGATGATGTAACGCCAATTGCGCCTTCGCGTCAATGTTGCTAGTGAAGGACGCAATATAGATTTGGGCGGAACAGTTTTTGTTATGACAGGTGCAACCGGTATCTTCTCGCAACGTATGATTGCCGAGCTTAATGCGAATGGTGCGATCAATGCGTCAAAACCTTTTGACGATGACCAGATACAACCTGCCAGTCTCGACTTGCGCCTAAGTGACAAAGCGTTCCGCGTGCGTGCCAGTTTTTTGCCCGGTCCGCAAAGCTCCGTCGATGCGCGGATTAACGAACTTAAACTGCATGAGATCGACCTTTCGTCTGGCGCAGTGCTTGAGCGCGGTTGTGTATATATCGTGCCCTTGATGGAAAGTTTGAAGCTGCCCGATGGCGTTTCCGCGACGACCAACCCAAAAAGCTCAACCGGCCGCTTGGACATTTTTACCCGCGTTATTACCGATCAAGGGCGAGCATTTGATACGGTGCCAGCTGGCTATGAAGGTCAACTTTATCTTGAAGTCAGCCCGCGCACATTCCCAGTTCTTGTCCGCCAAGGTTCACGACTGAGCCAAATCCGTTTCCGCGAAGGCGACACGCGCCTTACTGTTCAAGAACACCAAGCGCTTCACGCAAAAGAAACTTTGGTTTTCGACGAAAATGCGCCGGTCGATAATGGCGTTGCCCTTTCAATTGACCTGAAAGGCGGCGACCGTGGCGGCTTGATCGGTTACCGCTCAAAGCGTCACACGGCGGTTGTCGACGTTGATAAAAAGGCGGCGCTTGATATCCTTGATTACTGGGAACCGCTTTATGATCGCGGCACTGGAGAACTGATCCTTGATCCTGATGAGTTCTACATTCTTGTATCGCGCGAGGCGGTGCATGTGCCGCCAGACTATGCTGCGGAAATGGTGCCGTTTGATCCACTCGTTGGCGAGTTCCGCGTGCACTATGCCGGGTTTTTCGACCCGGGCTTTGGCAATGCCGGTGCGGCAGGCGCGGGCAGTCGCGCGGTTTTGGAAGTACGCTCACGCGAAGTGCCGTTTTTGGTCGAGCATGGCCAAACCATTGGCCGCTTGATTTATGAACGCATGGCAGAGCGCCCCGACAATTTGTATGGTGCTGACCTTGGATCGAACTATCAAGGCCAACATCTCAAATTGTCAAAGCACTTCAAAGCGAATTAGCGTTCGATCCGAACCGCGGTGCCATAAGCCAGAATTTCGGCGGCACCCTGAGTAATCATCGACGTTGTGAAATTGACGCCGATCACCGCATCTGCGCCCACTTCTTCGGCATGACGAACCATGCGGTCGTAGGCCTGCTCACGTGCCTCGGCCATGAGTTTTGTATACTCGCTTACTTCACCGCCAACCAGATTGCGCAACCCCGCAACAATGTCGGTACCCACATGTTTCGCCCGAATGGTATTGCCGCGCACAATGCCTAGCGTTTCAACAATTTTGCCTTCAGCAACATCAATTCCAGTGGTTACAATCACGCGCACTTACTCCTCAATATTCTTTTCGTAATAATCGTCTTCAGCATTGTTTAGGCGCTGGATAATTACCCACGCCAATAGGCCAATCCCCACCGCTGCAACAGCCAAAAGCAACACGACCGGCAGACCAGCCGATGCCAGCCCAAAAAACATCATGCCGAAATACCCAACGGCACCGATGATGACCAAAATTAGGGCAATTTGTTCCAGTTTCATGACGATCTCCTTCAAGAATTAAGGTAGGGATGAACAGGCTTGTTATCAAGGGTTGAAGTGACGGGTTGAACGTTGGGATTTGGTTGGTGAACGCTGTTGTGGTTCCGAATTTACTACTGTGGGTCAGGGGAGTTGAGAAACCCATGCATTTGAGTATCTGACAGTCAGACCTGGACCCTCGGATCAAGTCCGAGGGTGACGGTGGTGGTTTGGTGAATCGGCGACGGACAACACCAAGTTGGGTAGAACATCAGCCAATTTCTCAGTCGTCATCCCAGATTTAGTCTGGGATCCAGGCCGGACTTTCCAAGAACCGCAGCGCTGCGGCTCTTTCGATAATCACGCCTGGATCCCTGCCTGCGCAGGGATGACGGTGGTGGCGCGTAGCAATTGCTCCTCCCAGCACCGAAACCTCCAAGGTTATTTGATGCCGCCGTTGGTCGCTTCGCTCCCGACCCCAGCACCCCCGCCAATTGGTGCCAAACACCAATGCCTCCACAAGCGGCTTTGCTTTGGAGTTTTATTTTGTGTGCAGGCACGAGGCGTTTGAGGTCTCTGCCGAACGAGTAATGTAATGAGACGCCAATCGCCTCGTGCAAATGACATGTTGCAATTGATCAAAACAAACCCGGGGTGCTCACCCTTTTATCCCCTTGCTCACGCCATAGAACCGTGATGAAGAACGAAAGCGTTCTCGGCTCTATTGATTTTCATCGGCGGTCATCAAACCACCAGCGGTTTACAGCTATCCTCGGCGTCGGACTGGTCTACCTTCTTCAAAAGCGAAATGAGATCGTCTCTCAACTCAGTCATTCCCTTTCTTTAAGTTGATGCCGCCGTCGCAAGCAAAGCTTGTTTCCCCGGCACCCCCGCCGATTGGTGCCAAACACCAAGTCAGTGCGGGCAGTGGCCACAACCTCTGTCGTCATCCCAGATTTAGTCTGGGATCCAGGCCGGACCTTCCAAGAACCGCAGCGCTTCGGTTCTTTCGATATTCAGACCTGGATCCCCGCCTTCGCGGGGATGACGGCATTGCTATTCTGCCGCCACCTATTCCTCACCGCTCCCCACTCGTCAGCAGGCTGCACGGTTTTAAGAAAGGAGGAAACATTGTGTCATAATCGTTGTGGGCGGGGATAAGATTTGCCAAACTTTATTGAAGATCTGCGTTTAGCGCTAAAAGCAGCTTCCGCACGCCAAGAACTTCAGCTACTTTACAATCAATACTTAAAACTAATTTTGTCGGATGGGATAGAGCATGGTCATATGGTCCGGCGCCGCGTTTGGCCCACTTCTTTACATTTGGTTTTTGCTGGCTGAGCGTTGGCGTTTGGACATTCCTATTGCGATGATGCTCATGGGACTTTGTTCTCTCGCGATGGCAATAGTTTTAGGGATTATAGCGGCAGCAATGCGGAACGGTGGTGTTTTAGACAAAAAATGGATGCACCATATAAATATTTTACCAAAAGCTATTGGGCATGACCTTTCGGTAGAGCCCACGATATTCTTCCTTCCACTTTGGATATGGACAGCGATTTTCCCAATTATTGGCGGAATTAGTTGGGTGTTCTTTTAACTCAATGCGCGCAACTAGAAGTAGAAATCATAGAGTTAGAACAGTGGGTTGTTCTTTGAAGATATTCCTATGGTTGTCAAATCTCTATCGCACAGATCCAACAGCACAAATTGCTATAGCCTAGCAGCCAGGCGTGTGCCTTGATTGATTGCGCGTTTTGCGTCGAGTTCAGCAGCAACTTCAGCGCCACCGATCACGTGGCAGCAAATGCCTTCTTGTTCGAGCGCATCTGCCAATGATCTTTCTGGCAGTTGCCCAGCACAGATCACGACATTATCTACTGCTATCACTTGCGG
>CAJXLH010000069.1 GCA_913055925.1 uncultured Maritalea sp.
TATTGCTCCATCCTCGATCAACAAGAACGTAGTGGTTGATCTGCCAATTGTTGGCGATTGCGGCTATGTGCTCGAAGAGTTGGTTCGGATTTGGCGTTCACGTACTAATGAACCGCGCACCGAGGCGATTAAGCCTTGGATGAAGCAAATCGACCAATGGCGCGATGTAAAATCGCTTCGCTATGAGCCATCGAAAGAGGTGATCAAACCGCAATATGCGATTGAGCGCCTTTATGAAATGACCAAAGAGCGTGATGTCTACATCACAACTGAGGTTGGCCAGCACCAGATGTGGGCTGCGCAATATTTCCATTTTGACGAGCCAAACCGGTGGATGACATCTGGTGGCTTGGGCACAATGGGCTATGGCCTTCCGGCCGCTGTTGGCGTTCAAGCAGCGCACCGCGATGCATTGGTGATCGATATTGCTGGCGAAGCCAGCGTTCAGATGACAATGCAGGAGATGTCGACAGCAGTTCAATATGGCTTGCCGATCAAGATCTTCATTTTGAATAATGAGTATATGGGCATGGTACGCCAGTGGCAGGAGTTGCTACATGGCGGTCGTTATTCCAACTCATATTCCGAAAGCTTGCCAGACTTTGTGAAGATGGCGGAGGCTTTTGGCGCACATGGGATTATGTGTGACGATCCGGCAGAGTTAGACGACAAAATCATGGAAATGATTGAGAGCGACAAGCCGGTCTTGTTTGACTGCCGCGTGACCAAGGAAGAAAACTGCTTGCCGATGATCCCATCGGGCAAAGCGCACAACGAAATGATTTTGGCTGACACCGCTGATATCGGCAACATCATCGACGAAAAGGGGAAATCTCTTGTTTAAGCCAAGTTGGGATTTAGAGCGCAGCCAATTGGTTGAGCGCCATACACTAACCGTTCTTGTCGACAACGAGCCGGGTGTCCTTGCGCGGGTTGTTGGCTTGTTTTCGGCGCGAGGCTTCAACATCGAAAGCCTCACTGTCTCAGAAACAGAACATGATCGTCACCGTTCGCGGATTACGATTGTAACCACCGCAACGCCAAAAGTTTTGGCGCAAATCAAGCTTCAACTTGAGCGTTTGGTGCCAGTGCACCGCGTGCATGATTTAACGGCTGAAGGCAACGCGCTGGAGCGCGAGTTGGCGTTGATCAAGGTTGCTGGCGTAGGCGAGAACCGCGTTGAAACCTTGCGTTTAGCCGAAGCATTCCGCGCCAATGTTGTTGATGCCTCGATCGAAAGCTTCGTGTTTGAAATCACTGGCCGACCAAATAAGGTTGAGCAGTTCATCACTTTGATGCAGCCGCTTGGTTTGGTTGAAGTTGTGCGCACGGGCCTTACCGCAATCTCGCGCGGCAAAGACGGCATGTAGGCGTTTGATGCGCACCAAAGAGTTTGAAAGGCGGCCAATGGCCGCCTTTTTTGCGTTAAAGGCGCGGCCAACTTGCGATATGATCCTCAACTGTTGAAAGTTCAACGCCAAAGATCTTCTCAAGTTCTGATGTGTCGATGTGGATTGCGCTTTTGTCCGCTGAAAGTAGGGACTTGTATAGTCCTGCAAGGCCAGTGCCGACCTCAGCATTTCCAAATAGCTGCCCGATATGTGTTCCGAATTGATCAGGAGAAAGCGGATCGAACTTCACAGGCCGTCCGATCCATTTCGCGACAACCTCTGCCAATGCATCGCCATCAATTGGGTCTTTGGAAGCTATTTTGAAGTATTTACCCGCAAGGTCAGGGCGTTGTGTGGCGGCGACAGCGATCTTTGCCTGGTCGATATGCGACACGAACGGCACTTTGAAGTGCTTTGGCACCGGCGGATAGTCCAAAATGCCCTCGCTATGTAAGCGTGGCACAAATGGCGGGACAAACAAGTTCTCCAAATAGATCGCGGGTTGCAAGGTGATGACGTTTAGCCCGCTATTTGCAAATGCGGCAGCAACTGCGCTTGTGCCGTCAATCATAGGCGTGGAAGGAAAATCACTTCCGGCAGGCCCCGAGGTTGAGAAAACCAACAGCGGGAGATTGGTTTCGTGCGCGGCCTCGATGAAATTGCTCAACCAAATTGCTGGATGAGTTGGATCTGTTGGTACCGGCATATGGAAAAAGGCCGCGTCGACGCCATTTAGGGCGTCAGCGATTTGCGACTTTTCCAGAAGGTCTGCAGTTTTGTATGTGAGGTTTTCCTTTTTGTTTTGGGCGTTTGCTTTTTCGGCGTCGCGCACGATGGCGCGAACTTTTAAGCCTTGCGCAGCGGCAATTGTTGCGACTGGTGCGGCTTGCGCGGCATTGGCGTTGAACACTGCAATTTGCTTGCTCATAGTAGTTCCTCAATGTGTGTTGGTTACTTATAGGAACTGCTATATATATGCAGCCTCACACACTGCGAAAGAACGCATTTGAAGATCAGGTAGGCACTTTGGAGTAACCGTATGTCGGGTGAAACTGAGCAAGGGCAAAGCCTTTGCACCGAATATCAGAAATGGGAGCAGGCGGGTTATGAAGTGCCATGTGCTGTGCGCAGCACTTTGGACCGGCTTGGCGATAAATGGTCAGTATTGGTGGTGCTGCGGTTAGGTGCGGGGCCAGTGCGGTTTTTGGCTCTGTTGCGCACTGTTCAAGGCATTTCGCAGCGTATGCTTACAGTGACCTTGCGATCCCTTGAAAGGGACGGATTGGTCAACCGCAAAGTGTTTGATACGCGACCACCTTCGGTGGAGTATAGCCTCACCGAACGCGGAAAGACGCTGCTACACCCGATTAAAGTGCTGGTTGATTGGACGTACGAGCATGCAGATGAAATCGAAAAATCTCATGCCGAATTCGACAAAAAACTCAGCTAGAATGTCCAACGCGTTTCTGTGCCGTTTTCCAACACATGCACGACGCCTTGCGGCTCGTCTAAAGCGATAGATTGTTTCTCGTTAAGGCCACAAATGATGCCGCGGATGACTTTGCCCAACTGACCGTGCGCGACCACAATTGATGGGCGTTTGAGGTCATTTAGGAAGCTTTGCGCGCGGGCGTGAATCTGAGCGAAAGTCTCTCCGCCTGGTGCACCAAAGTACCACTCCAACCCAACTTTGCCTTCGAGGTGTTCTGGAAATTCTTGTTTGATTTCGTAAAGCGTCATACCGGCGATGTCGCCTAGTGCGATTTCCTTCAAACGATCATCCGGCGTTGGGTCAAACGCGAAGTATTTTTGCAGGCTTTCCGCTGTTTCCAGGGTGCGCCCCAAAGGGCTAACAAATTGGTCGTACCCTTCTGCCGTGCCCAAGTTTTCCTTCAAAATCTTACCCAGCGTTTCAGCTTGATTACGTCCCTTCGCTGTAAGCGGAGAATTCAAAATACCTTGGGCGCGCCCAGCAAGATTCCACTCGGTTTCGCCGTGGCGCATAAAGATGATTTTTGGGTAACTCATAGAACACTCTTGGGGGGATTAGCAGGCAGGTGCGTGTCTTATGGACCAATGCGCGCGATTTGTCATCCTTTGGTCGTTAAGGTGAGATAGGTGGTTGTCAGTTCGCGCCATTTCCCGTAACCCTTTGGGCAATCATTTCTTATGGTGTGGGGAGATTAGGATGACCGCACTCTCAGTAAATTTGAATAAAGTGGCGCTCTTGCGCAATCAGCGTGATTTGCCTTGGCCAAGCGTTGTCGGTATGGCGCGCGTGGTGCTGGACGCTGGTGCGGACGGTGTGACCGTTCATCCGCGGCCCGACGAGCGGCATATTCGTCGTTCTGATGTCTATGATTTAGCGGCGTTGGTACGAGACGAATATCCGGACAAAGAGTTCAACATTGAAGGCTATCCGGATGATGCGTTTGTGGATTTGGTACTCGAGAATGCGCCGCATCAAGTGACGTTTGTGCCAGATGACCCAAACCAAGCAACGTCTGATCACGGTTGGGAAGTGGCTAAGTCACACAATATTCTTGCCGACCCTATTCGCCAAATGCGTGATGCAGGCATTCGCGTTTCATTGTTTATCGATGAAGACCCAAACGTGCCGCCGGACGCAGCTGAAATCGGTGCGGATCGTGTGGAGATTTACACCGGCCCATATGGCGGCACCTTCGGCACACCCGAAGGCGACCACCATTTGCAACGCATGCAAGTCACTTCCCGCGCGGCGTCTGCTGCCGGATTGGTGATCAATGCAGGGCATGATTTGACGCTAGAGAATTTGTCAGCTTTTGTTGAGCATGTGCCAAATGTTGCCGAAGTTTCTATAGGGCATGGCATAACGGCGGATGCTTTGTTGATGGGTTTTGCGGAAGCCGTGCGGCAATATCAGAAGGCTCTTGGCAAAGATCTGTCAGAATAGATCGAACTGAACGTTCTTCGCTTTTTCGAGTTGTAGCAAAAGCTGTTTCTTTTCAACGCCACCGGTGAAGCCGCCGATATGATGTTTGGCGGCGATCACACGGTGACAAGGCACAATAATCGGGATTGGATTTTGGCCGTTGGCATTGCCAACCGCCTGTGCGCCCTCAGGTTGCCCGATCCGTTTTGCGAGCTCGCCATAGGTGATCACCTCGCCGAAGGGTATGCGTAAGAGCTCATTCCAGACTTTCAGATTGAATTCCGAACCACGCAAATCGAGCGGAAAGTCGAAGTCATCCCGTTCACCGGCAAAGTAAGCGCGAAGCTGTTCGGTTTCTTTTGAAAAACGTTGATCGTCGCGCTTCCAGCTCGCAGGGACCGCAATCGGCTTTTCATTCTTTGGAAATCTCAAATAGACAAGCGAGTTTTGCGTGCCAGCAAGGGTTAGCGGACCTAAGGGGCTATCCGTGGTTGTATAGATTAAGTCCGCGATCAAACTCATTTCTCTTCTGTTTCTCTGTCGATGCCCGCCGGCTCCCAGAGTTCGATGCAATTGCCTTCTGGATCGAACAATTGTGCAAACCGGCCATTAGGTTCCGGTTCTGGTTGAACCGTGACGTCGATTCCTGCTTTGCGTAATTGTTCGACCATTTTGTCCATGTTGGCGACCCGAAAATTCAGCATGAACTGCTTTTCTGGGTTTTTGAAATAGTCTGTGTCGTCGTCAAATGGCTGAAACACGGTTGTGCCGCCGTTCGGGCGCCAGCCAACAACGCCATATTCGTCTGGCGTTTTGCCGACGCCGAGATTTTGTTCATACCAATCCGCGAGCATTTTGGGGTCTTTTGCGCGGAAGAATATGCCGCCGATGCCTGTCACTTTTTCCATTCGTCCCTCCCGAACGCATTCACGAAAATCGCTTGATTAAGATCAAAGCAAACCTGGGTGTGAAAATGCAAGATAATTGCGGACGGGCACTGGGTTTAACTCTGAGGAGAGACAGATATGATCAAAGATATCCTTGTATACCTTGATGGGACTAAAGAAGACGATGTTCGTTTGTCTTACGCTGTTCCTATTGCGCAGCGCCATGATGCGTTTTTGACCGGATTGCTCTGCGTCGAGGTGCCGGATGTCGTGAGTGCAGGGGAAGGTGTTTTTTCTGTAGGCAAAGTTGCCGCAGAATTGCAGGCCCAAGCAGATGAGCACGGGGACCAAGCCGAGAAAGAGCTGAGAGCGAAGTTCGATAAGCTAGAAATTCGATCCGAGCTTCGTCGCATTGACACGGTAGGCGCATCTCTTGGTGCAGCGATTTCAGATGAAGCGCGTGTCGCAGACCTGTTTATCGCCACACGGCCATATGGCCACTACACAGAAACACCTGAACTGCTAGAGAAGATTCTCTTTAGCTCTGGTCGTTCCTGTTTGTTTGTGCCGCCAGCTATTCCGGCGCGTGAGCCGTTCACAGATATTGTTGTGGGTTGGCGCAACTCTCGCGAAACTGCACGAGCAGTGGCAGATTCTATTCCGATCCTGCAAAAGGCCAACAAGGTCACGCTGACAATGGTGCATGAAGGCGATTCCACGGAAGAGCTACGAATTGAGCCAGGTGCAGATATGGCCCGCCATCTGGATCGCCACGGCGTGAATGTAGAGCTGCGCAACCTAACTGGTTGGGACAATCCGGGCGAAGCGTTGTTAAACGAAGTCGAGCGCACCGGCGCGAATATGATCGTGATTGGTGGCTATGGTCACTCCCGTTTCCGCGAATGGATTTTGGGTGGCGTAACACGCGACATTCTGACAAAGGCCGAGGTGCCGGTCTTGATGGCACACTGATATTTCCTCCTGAAAGAATTTCCTTCCGACAGGATAACTTGGGGCTGGCAGTTGCCAACCCCTTTTTTGTCGAACGAGTGTTTGACAGTTCAAAAAAGAACGGTTCTACTCAGCGCCTACACATCTTTTGATTTTCAAAAAATTAGCGTTGGGAAACTATGTCGGCATATCGTCAACTTGTTGATCGTTTTAAGCAAATTTCTTCTATTCGCGGTGCGTCTGCCATGCTTGGCTGGGATGCCGAAACCATGATGCCCGATGGTGCTTCCGGCGTTCGAGGCGAGCAATTGGCTGCATTGGCAGCTGTTGCGCACGAGAAAATTACTGATCCGGCCATTTCTGATTGGATTGAAGAAGCAAAAGGCGAAGGTCTCGAGGGCTGGGACGCGGCCAATCTTAATGAGATTGAACGCACATATCGTCATGCGAACGCACTTCCGGCGGACTTGGTAGCAGAGCTGACAAAAGCGACGTCAAACTGTTCGCATGTTTGGCAGGCAGCGCGCCCGAAAGATGATTTCGAAGCATTTTCGGCTGCGTTCGAGCCAGTTCTCAAAATGGTGCAAGAAGCGTCTGTCGCAAAGTCAGAAGCGCTAGGCCTAGATCCCTATGATGCGTTGCTCGATGAATATGATCCGGGCATGACGTCAGCTCAAATCGATGAATATTTCGGCGCGCTGCAGGACTTCTTGCCTGATTTTGTTACCGAAGCGCTGGACTATCAAGAAAAGAACCGGTCTTTCAGCGCGCTTGAAGGTGAAACACCGACGGCGAAACAAGAAGAACTTGGCAAGAAGTTCATGACCGCGCTTGGCTTTGATTTTAATCATGGGCGTATCGACGTGTCAGCGCACCCATTCTGTGGCGGTGTGCCGGGCGATGTGCGTTTGACTACGCGCTACAACGAAACCGAGTTCAGCCAAAGCCTGCAGGGTGTTTTACACGAAACAGGACACGCCATGTATGAACTTGGTCTGCCAGAAGAGTGGCGTGGGCAACCTGTTGGCCAAGCGCGTGGCATGTCCATGCATGAGAGCCAATCATTGTTCTTAGATATGCAGCTTTGCCGTTCCGATGAGTTTTTCGCTTACTCACTGCCTGTGATCCGCGAGACATTTGGCGTCGGCGGAGAGACTTGGGAAGCAGAAAACTTTAAGCGCTCGCTCTTGAAAGTGGAACGTGGTCTCATTCGTGTGGATGCAGACGAAGTGACCTATCCATTGCACGTGATGCTACGCTATCGCTTGGAGAAAGCGCTTCTTTCCGGTGATTTGCAAATCGCGGATATGGAAGCGGCGTGGAACGACGAGATGAAGAAATCTATTGGCGTTGTGCCAGATCGCATTGGCAATGGTTGTATGCAGGATATTCACTGGCCAAGCGGCATTATCGGCTACTTCCCGACCTACACCATCGGCGCCATGATTGCCGCTCAGCTGTTTGATACGGTGAAGAACCAAGTGCCGACATGGGCGGACGATGTTCAAAAAGGTGATTTTTCGAGCATCTTTAAGTGGTTGCGCGAAAATGTTCACCACAAAGCGTCTCTATATTCGACGCCTGAATTGATCACCCAAGCGACGGGCAAACCGCTCGACGTGGAGGTGTTTAAGAAGCACTTGCAAACACGTTATTTGGGCGCGTAACGCCTGAAGAATCTACTGGTCTGTGTGTTGTTCGCGATAGAACACATACAGGCCAGCACCTAAAATGATTGCGATGCCGAGCCAGGTCACGGCGTCTGGAAAATCCCCAAACACATAATAGCCAAGAATAGTTGCTGCGACGATTTCCACATATTGGAAAGGTGCGAGCAGGCTGGCCGGTGCGCGTTTAAACGCTTCAGCGACTAGCACATAAGCGATAGTGCCGATCAAAGCGGCGAGGGCAATCCACATCCAATGCGATGTTTCGGGCCATGTGAAGGCCAAATCTTCAAAGCTCGTTTGTGCGCCGAAAAGCATCACGATGCCTAAGAAAACCGTGCCAGCTAGAGTGGCCCAGCCCTGTACGGTGATGCCATCCACTTTGCCTTGGATTTGGCGTGTGATGGTGAAATAGCCCGCCATGCAAGCGGCGGTGATCAACGGCATTGCAGCGTAAATTCCAAAGGTTGCGTAGTTTGGGCGTATGATGATCAGAGCGCCAAGCAAGCCGACGCAGCATGCGATAATGCGGCGCCACCCAACTTGTTCGCCCAAGAACCAAATTGAAAAGAACACCAAAATCAGCGGCTCCACAAAGAAGATCGCGATTAGCGTTGCGAGCGGCAAAACGCTTAGACCTAGCATGAGTGATAGCATGACAACGCAAATGAGCGCGCCAAGGGCAATGACCGTTTTGATGTACTCTTTAGGGAGGGCCAAACGCCTGCGCATACCCAGCAGGGCGAAAAAGAAAATCGCCTGCAAGACAAAGCGGAAAAACGCGATTGAAGCGGGCGACAAGAAGTCGGTTAGATATTTACCGATGGCATCCATCACCGGCAGACAGCTGGCCATTGAGACCATCAAAATCATGCCGAGTTTTGGATTGTCGTGCTGAGAGGTGGCCGTCGCGTCGCTCATTTATTGTCCTTAGGTGATTTCTGCCGCCAAGAATCGGCAGCCAAAATGCGGACATCCACTTTCGGTTGGCATTTTCCTTTAGTCAACATTTGACAAGTTTTTGCTTTTTAAATAAAGAAAGAAAAAGCTTACTAAAAGGAGTTGCCAAATGATTTGTTCGACGTGCGGCGTTCAGCGCGCAAATGCCCCAGTTCCTCTTGTATGTCCGATCTGCGAAGACGAACGCCAGTACGTGCCTAAAAGCGGTCAGGCTTGGACGACGCTCGGCGAAGTGGCAGCTGAACGTAGGATAGTGGTGGAAGAACGCCGCGCTGGATTGTTCGAACTGCGGGCAGAACCGGAGTTTGGTATCGGGCAACGCATGTTCTTTGTGGTGACCGAAAAAGGTAACTTCACCTGGGACCTAGTGCCATTTGTCGATGAAACTATTCTTGAGTTTTTTGAGAGGCATGGCGGCGTAGATGGCATGGCGATTTCACACCCACATTTTTATTCGACAATGCGGGATTGGCATGAGGAAACGAACGCACCGATTTACACGCATGCTGAAGATGCAGCATGGTTGGGCGAACGATTTGAAGGGCAAGAGCTTTGGACCGAACCGAGGCGACAGCTTTCTGACCAGGTGCAGCTCATACATTGTGGTGGGCATTTTGAAGGGTCGGCAATTATGCATGTTGCGCCTGAGGTCGGAGAACCGTTTATCCTAACAGGCGATACAATTTACCCTGTCGTTGACGGCAAGCATGTGTCGTTTATGCGCAGCTTTCCCAATAATGTCCCGCTCGGGCCAAAGCGCTTGCGGGGCATTGATGATGCGCTGAAAGGGATCAAGTTTGATCAGATTTACGGTGCGTTTCCGGGACATGAAATACTAAAGGATGGTCGTGCATCTTATGAGAAGTCGATGGCACGATATCTCAACTATATTCATGACGCTGCCTAAGGAAACGGGCGCCGATTGGCGCCCGCTTAATTTCGATTATTCCACTGTGATTTTTTGGCTGGCCAGCGTTCGGCTGGATGTGCCCAACACATAACGCAGTTCATATTCGCCTGCTGCGGCTGGGAGATTGAACCTGGCCGGGTTTCCATTGTCGGTATAGGCATAGTCCTGATACGAACCTTCACTTGCGTCGACTTCAACCACGGTAATGTAGTCCCGTTCGTTGTTGGGGCCTTCCCATTTCACTTCAACGGTCTGCCCGGCTTTGAGTTCGCTCAAAACTTCAAGCGAGGCGCTGATCGGGGTGAGATCGATCGGGCGAGAGGCCAACGTGCCTTGGGAACCGCCTTTCACATAGCGAATTTCATGCGGGCCGGTTGCGTCTGGCGCCAACACTTTTGCCGGGTTTTCATTCGCTGTGTATTTGTAGTCGAGATAAGCTCCTTCTTCTGCGCCAACTGGCACAATGGTTATGTAGTCCCGCTCGTTGTTCGGACCAACCCACTCGACAGTCACTTCTGAACCGGCCGGTGCGCTGTCTGGCGCCACCAATGTCGCAGACACCTCGGTGACCTCAATTGGTTTTGATGCCAACGTGCGCTCGCTTGAGCCAATCACATAACGCAGCTCATATGCGCCAACTTCATCTGGAGCCGTGATTTTCGCTGGATTGCCATTTTGTGTGTAGGCATAGCTTTTGTAGCTGCCTTCTTCGGCACCGACTTCGACGATTGTAATGTAGTCGCGCTCATTGTCAGGACCTGTCCAATCGACTTTGATCTCTGATCCAGCGGGCACGGCCGCTGGTGCGTCAATCGCTGCAGA
>CAJXLH010000070.1 GCA_913055925.1 uncultured Maritalea sp.
CTGCAATCATGCGATATGTCACCCTGCGCCAATGATGGGACAAATTGCGCCATCATTGATGAGGATTTAGTCTTCGTTGTAGATCCAGTCGATCAGATAGCTACCTTTTCCTTCAGGCGCGAGGATCGGCTTGAGTTCCGCAAAAATCAGCTTGAGCTCTTCAACTAGCGTGTAGGGTGGATTCACGACAATCATCCCGGTGCCGTAGAGCTTTGGCGGGTTGGTGGGCTTATCGATGTAGAACTCAGTCCGCAGCACTTTTTTGATGCCCGTATTGTAAAGCTGAGTGGCAAAAACATCGATTTCTTTTGGGTTTTTGACCGGATACCAAAGCGCATAGACGCCGGTAGAAAAGCGCTTGTGGGCGCGGAAAAGGCCAGAGCCTAACCGTGTATATTCGTCCGGCTTTTCAAAGGGTGGGTCCACCAAAACAAGCCCACGTTTTTCTTTGGGCGGCATGTGCGCCACAAGCGCTTGCCAACCGTCCAGTTCGATGGCCTTGACCTGAATATCGCCTTTGAAGTGACGCTGAAGCTTTGGGAAGTCTTGTGGGTGCAACTCGGTGGCGGTGAGACGATCTTGCTCGCGCATCAAGTGACGCGACAGAAGTGGTGAGCCAGGATAGGCTTTGAGTTCGCCGGTGGGATTGAGTTTTTTAACCACATCCAAATAGGGCGCGATGAGTTCTTGCACCTCTTTTGAGAGGTTGGCGTCCATCACCCGCGCAATGCCGTCTTGCCATTCTGGTGAGCGCTTGGCTTCGTCGCTCGAAAGGTCGTAGAGGCCGATACCCGCATGGGTATCAAGAATGCGGAACGCTTTGTCTTTGCGCTGCAAATAGCAAATGATGCGGGTGAGGATGATGTGTTTGATCACATCCGCGAAGTTACCCGCGTGAAAAGCGTGGCGATAATTCATAATCTAGTGTCTGGCCTGCGCGGTGAGAATAACAGCGGCGAAGCTCGCGAACACGGCGGCGAAGCCATAGTTCAATACACGGCCAACCCATTTTGATTTGGTGAGCGCTGCAGACAGCCAATCGGCGGCAAAAATCATCCCTGCGGTGACGGGCAAGCTGATCACTACAAACAAAATGCCCAATGTAAACAATTTGTAGGCGGCAAAGGGGTCTGTCGCGACAACAAATTGCGGCAAGAAGGTGATGAAGAACAGAACGATTTTTGGGTTCAGCAGATTGATGCCAATGCCCGTCAGGTAACTCTTAAATAGAGTTGGCTTTTTGCTCGACGTGCCACCGGCCATGCTGAAGTCGCCACCGGCGCGCAAGGCACCAAAGGCAAGCCACAACAAATAAAGCGCACCAACGATTTTCAGGATCAAGAAGGCGGTTGGTGCTGCAGCGATGAGTACCGAAATGCCGAAGGCGACCAAAGCTGTGTGAATGATGATGCCAGAACACGCGCCAGCAAGCGCCGCAAGGCCATGTGCGCGTCCGTGGTTTAATGCGCGTGACAAAAACAAGGCCATGTCTGGCCCAGGCGTGATCGCGAGAAAAATCACGGCGACGGCAAACGCTGCCAACATTGGCATAGATGGCAAAAAGATTGATGCAATATCGGTCATTTTGAAAAGATCTCCAAAGGCGGTCGCCTGACTTATTTCCATATGGACCGCGAATTGGACGTTTGTCTAGCGAAATGACATTGCACCAGACCCCCAACTTGCCATATGGTGCCGCCGATCCAAACATAGCGAAAAGTAAGTGTCGCACATGAGCAAAGACATCAATAAGGTTGTGCTCGCCTATTCTGGCGGACTTGATACATCGATTATTTTGAAGTGGCTGAAAGTGGCCTATGACTGTGAAGTGGTGACGTTTACCGCTGATCTTGGTCAAGGTGAAGAACTTGAGCCGGCCCGCAAAAAAGCGGAACTGATGGGCATCAAAGAGATCTTTATTGAAGATGTGCGCGAAGAATTTGTGCGCGATTTTGTGTTCCCAATGTTCCGTGCCAATGCGGTTTATGAAGGCATTTACTTGCTCGGCACATCGATTGCACGCCCGTTGATCTCCAAGCGTTTGGTTGAAATTGCCCATGAAGTGGGTGCGGACGCGATTTCACACGGCGCAACGGGTAAGGGTAACGACCAAGTTCGTTTTGAACTGTCGGCCTATGCGCTGGACCCACAAATCAAGGTGATTGCACCTTGGCGCGAGTGGGACCTTCAGTCACGCACCAAGCTGATTGAGTTTGCTGAGCAGCACCAAATTCCGGTGCCGAAGGATAAGCGCGGCGAAGCGCCTTTCTCCGTTGATGCAAACCTGTTGCATACTTCATCTGAGGGCAAAGTGCTGGAAGATCCAGCTGTGCCAGCGCCAGATTATGTGTATCAGCGCACTGTGCACCCAGAAGACGCGCCAGATACCCCAGAGATCATCACCATTGGCTTTGAAAAAGGCGATGCGGTTTCTGTAAACGGCGAGAAGCTTAGCCCAGCAATGCTTTTGACCAAGTTGAATGAGCTTGGCGGCAAGCACGGCATTGGCCGTTTAGATTTGGTTGAAAACCGTTTTGTGGGCATGAAGTCTCGCGGCATCTACGAAACACCGGGCGGCACGATTTTGCTCGACGCGCACCGCGGCATTGAATCGATCACATTGGACCGTGGCGCAGCGCACCTTAAAGATGAGATTATGCCGCGTTATGCCGAGCTGATCTATAATGGTTTCTGGTATTCGCCAGAGCGTGAAATGCTGCAGGCTTTGATCGACAATAGCCAGGAAATGGTGACCGGTGAGGTGACCATGAAGCTTTATAAAGGCAGTGCCCATGTGATTGGTCGCTCTTCTCCATATTCTTTGTACTCAGAAGATTTGGTAACTTTTGAAGAAGGCTCAGGCACTTACGATCACCAAGATGCGCAGGGCTTTATTCAGCTTAACGCATTGCGCTTGAAGACCTTTGCGGCACGCAAGAAAATCAAGGTCTAGGCACCTTGTTGAAGCTCGATCATATCGCGCTTGGCGCAAATGATTTAGACAAAGCATCTCAAACGCTCAGCGAACAGCTGGGCGTTTTGCCGTTTGGTGGCGGTGAACATGAATTGTTTGGCACCCACAACAAACTATGGCGCATTGAGACCGATCTATATCCGATTTATCTCGAACTGATCGCGGTAAACCCGAACGCTGTGCCAAAACGTCCGCGATGGTTTGGGTTGGAGAATGTATTTCCGAGCGATGAAATTCATCTGCTTGGTTTTATCGCCGGTACGGATGCGATTGATGAGGCGGTTAAAGCGCCGCCATTTCAGCAACTTGAAGTGATCGATGTGACGCGGGGAGCGCAAAGCTGGAAGTTTGGCATTACCCATGATGGCGGTCTTTTGGCGGATGGGGCATTGCCATATCTCATTGAATGGCAGGGCGAAAAACATCCGCTGGATGGTGTTGCGCCTCAAGGGCTCAAGCTTCAGGAAATGGCGGGCAACTCGCTTCACAAACTTGCGTTTGATTTCCCGATTGGTGAAGCCGACGCCAAGTTTTCAGTTTCTATTCAAACCCCGTCAGGCCGCCTTCTGCGCTGGACGCGATAGGGACTAGGTAATTCCTTTAGGGCTCACAATGCCATTGGCGCATTGGTATGATTTTGGTTCTCTTGTCAGCATACCAAGTGATGTGCAATATCGCGCCCGCATCTTTGATGCATTGTGAACTCCCTTGTTGCTTTGTGATGGCTTTAAGGGGAACTTGCCCCGAAGCCCCGCTTCGGGGCCCTTTTATTTGGTCGCGATGAATTTTGAGGCGATTAAAATGGCAAGCCCTGCCAGCAATCCCCAAAACGCGCCGGAAATACCTGCGAAGCTGACGCCAGATGCGGTGATCAAAAAGGTGACGGCCGCAGCATGGCGGTCTTTTTCTTCTTTCAGGGCACCAAAAGCTGCTGCAGAGAAAGCGCCGATCAAGGCAAGGCCAGCTACAGCCTCCACCAAAATGGCCGGTGCAAGGGTGACAAAGGTAATGGCAACCCCGGCAAAAACACCGATGACCACATAGACCGCACCTGCAGTAATGGCTGACCAGTAGCGTTTGTCTTTGTCCGGATGGGCATCAGGGCTGGCGCACATGGCGGCAGTGATGGCCGCGAGGTTGACCGCGTGGGAGCCGAACGGTGCAGCTATGACAGAAAAAATGCCAGTGGCGGTGAAAAGTGGTCCGGCTTTGGGGTTGTAGTCATTGGCCTTTAAGACCGCCATGCCGGGGATGTTCTGCGATGCCATAGTCACCAAAAAAAGCGGTAGAGCGAGCGAGATGATCGCCGCCACGTCAAAGATCGGCGTGACCAAAACGATTGTTGGCAAAACAGATTGGCCGAGCTTTTCAAAAGTGTCGGTTGGTAAATCAACCCCGAAAACAATCACCAAAATGAAGGCCAAGAGTGCGGCGGGCACTGCGGCCAACTTGTTGAAAAACCCAACGATCAGCCATGCGAGTGCTATGGGTAGACCAAGCATTGGATCAAAGCCTATTGCTTTGACCGGCGCAAAGCATAGAGGCATCAAAATGCCCGCGAGCATCGCGTTGGCGAGTGATACAGGCAGTTTTTCGACAGCGCGCCCAAAGGGTCGCCAAACACCTGAGATGATAATCAGGGTGCCGCACACCAAAAAGGCGCCAACCGCTGCTGCAAATCCGTTTTCGAGTTGCCCTGAATTGACCATCAGTGCCGCGCCAGGGGTGGACCAAGCCACCGAGATCGGCATTTTCCGCTGTGCACTTAGAATAATCGCGACGACACCCATCGCGATACACATGGCGGTCAAACCGCTTGCAGCTTGTTCTTGCGTTGCACCCACTGCAAATAGACCCTGCAAGACGATGGCGAAGGAGCTTGAGAAGCCAACAAATCCAGTGATGAGGCCCATAATAAGGGCTTGGGGGGTAAAGTCGCGAAGCATGAATTTTTCTAAAAACGCAGTGGTGGGGTACATCTACATTATCCGCAGTCCCACGTTTGGCAAGTACAGATTGACCAGCGAAATTAAGCAAAGCGGCAGTTTTGTTAGGCTTTTGGGCAATTAAACCTTGCCCTTTGGGGCTTTCGGCCTTAAACGGGCGGCGAGAGATTTACTTCCCCATTTGATTGGAATGAAAAATGGCTTTGCGCAATATCGCGATCATCGCGCACGTTGACCATGGCAAAACGACATTGATTGACGTTCTTTTGAAACAGTCTGGCTCGTTTCGTGAGAACCAGCGTGTGGAAGAACGCGCGATGGATAGCAACGACCTAGAGCGTGAACGCGGCATCACCATTTTGGCCAAGGTGACGTCTGTCGATTGGAAAGACACGCAGATCAACATCGTCGATACGCCAGGACACGCCGACTTTGGCGGTGAAGTTGAGCGTATTTTGAACATGGTGGATGGTGCGATTGTGTTGGTGGATGCGGCTGAAGGCCCTATGCCACAAACAAAGTTCGTATTGTCTAAAGCCCTAAAGATTGGTTTGAAGCCAATCGTTGCGATCAACAAAATCGACAAACCTGATCAGCGCGCTGATGAAGTGCTTGATGAGATTTTTGATTTGTTCGTTGCGCTGGACGCCGACGAAGAGCAGCTCGACTTTAAAGTGCTTTATGGTTCAGCCAAGCAAGGCTGGATGGCCGATGCGCCAGACGGTCCAAAGGACGACATGAAGCCATTGCTAGATTTGGTGATTGACCATGTGCCGGAGCCTCACACTGAAGAGGGTGAATTCCGCATGTTGGCGACAACCATTGAATCCAACCCGTTTTTGGGCCGTATTCTAACGGGTCGCGTACTTTCGGGTTCGATCAAGCCGAATGATCAAGTTCACGGGCTTTCAGCGGACAGCAAAGTGATTGAGCGTGGTCGCGTATCAAAGGTTCTGAAATTTAAAGGCCTTGAGCGTGAGCCGGTAGAAGAAGCGAATGCTGGCGACATTGTTGCGATTGCTGGTTTGTTGACTACTACCGTTGCGGACACGATTGCAGCGCCATCTGTGACAGAAGCTTTGCAGGCACAGCCGATTGATCCGCCAACTCTGTCTATGTCCTTCCGCGTGAATGATGGCCCGTTGGCGGGCACCGAAGGCGATAAAGTTCAGTCGCGTGTTATTCGTGATCGCTTGTACGCTGAGGCGGAAGGCAATGTGGCGCTTAAGGTGACCGACGGTGAAGATGGCGACAGCTATGAAGTTGCTGGCCGTGGCGAACTGTTGTTGTCTGTTTTGATCGAAACCATGCGTCGCGAAGGGTTTGAACTTTGCCTTGGACGTCCGAAAGTGGTGTTCAAAGAAGAAGATGGTCAAACGCTTGAGCCGATCGAAGAAGTGATCATCGATGTGGACGAAGAGTTTTCTGGTCCGGTCGTGCAAAAGCTCAATGAGCGCAAAGGCGATCTGATCGAAATGAAGCCTTCTGGTGGCGGGCGCACACGTTTGGTGTTCCACGTGCCGACACGCGGTCTCATCGGTTACCAGCCTGAATTGCTTTCAGACACACGCGGCACGGCGATCTTTAACCGCGTTTTTCATGAATATGCACCGTTCCGCGGTAAATTGCAGGGCCGTCGTACAGGCGTTTTGATTTCTAATGGCAACGGTAAAGCTGTGCCATTTGCGATGTTCAACCTTGAAGATCGTGGCCCAATGATCATTGAGCCGGGGGTTGATGTTTACGAAGGCATGATCATCGGTGAGCACTCACGCGGCAACGATTTGGAAGTGAACGTTTTGAAGGGCAAGCAGCTTTCAAACGTGCGCGCTGCCGGTAAAGACGAAGCTGTTAAACTGACTCCTCCGAAGAAAATGTCGTTGGAGCAGGCATTGTCGTACATCGCTGACGACGAGTATGTGGAAGTGACGCCGAAAAGCATCCGCATCCGCAAGATCATGCTTGATCCACATGATCGTAAGCGTGCT
Organism: uncultured Maritalea sp.; assembly: GCA_913055925.1. GTDB lineage: Bacteria > Pseudomonadota > Alphaproteobacteria > Rhizobiales > Devosiaceae > Maritalea. The sequence continues at coordinate 6,909 of CAJXLH010000070.1, forward strand.
TCTCGTGCAGCTGCAAAAGCGGCTGGCTAATCACATACGATAAGCGAACTTATTCAGCGGCGCTGGGGGTTAACTCCGGCGCCGTTTTTGTAAACTGGATCGACTTTGCGATTTCGGCCTCAAACGCCATGTGGCGGCGAAGGTTTTCAAAGAACCCACGCAGCATGTAGCCAGTGGCGTCGGCGGATTGAACAGGCGTATCGGAAGCGAGTGCCAAAAGGGCATCGCGCACTTCTTCTCCAAAACATAAATCTTCGTGATGTTCGCCGGTTAACCGAGAGAGAATCAGATCAAATTCTTTTCGGGTTTTGTTGTGCTCAGCGAGCTTTGGAAACAGCTCTTCTTCTTCAAACTGGTGCGCTTTTTTCAAAATCGGGTCAATTGAGCGCGCCGCTGTGGCGCAGATATGCCGATCTAAATTGTCCGGCAGCGAATCCGCAATTTCCTCCAGACGATCACATAGCGCGTGCTTGTCGTGATGGTTTTTGCGTAAAAGTGCCAATAAATCAGTGGCTTGCGATTGTGACATAATTTCGATCTGTCCTACGCATTGATCGAAAGGCGAGCGAATGCGCGCACAACTTCCGATTAAATCATTGTTTCTCTTCTGAGACATTTGGCCACGTCCTCAATTTGCAAACCTTGACCTAGATCAACGTTCTATAGCTTCATCGGAACTAGGTTGCTGATGCCCAGAAAGGGCTGCAGTTCCATTTCGCTCTTTTTGGGGCGCGGACATTTGCGGGGATAATATGAAAAACTTAGGCTGGACCATCCTGCTGGGATTGGGCGCTCTGGGAGCTTTGCTTGCAGCAGCGTTTGGGCAGGACATACTCTTTACAACACATGCGTGGATCCTAGCGATCACGCTTGCAATCGGCACAGTTGTTATGCTGCGTCTTGTGGGCGTGTCGGGTGATGGCGCTACGGATAAATCAGGTTATTTGGATGAACCCATTAAATATGGTGTCATTCTAACGACATTTTGGGGTGTCGTTGGCTTTCTTGTGGGCGTTGTGGTTGCGTTGCAACTGGCGTTCCCAGAACTCAATATTGAGCCCTATTTGAACTTTGGTCGTTTGCGTCCGCTTCACACCTCTGCGGTTATTTTCGCATTTGGTGGTACCGCGCTTTTGACATCGAGTTTTTATGTGGTGCAACGCACCTGCCAAACGCGGATGCTTTCTGACGGGCTGACATGGTTCGTATTCTGGGGCTATCAGCTATTTATCGTTCTTGCCGCAACCGGTTACGTGTTGGGCATTACTGCCGGACGTGAATATGCAGAGCCTGAGTGGTATGTTGATCTTTGGTTGACCGTTGTTTGGGTTGGCTATCTGATCCTTTTCCTTGGCACACTGATCAAGCGTAAAGAGCCGCACATTTATGTGGCAAACTGGTTCTACCTCGCCTTTATCTTCACGATTGCGTTGCTGCACGTGGTGAACAACCTTTCGATGCCGGTCTCATTGTTGGGCTACAAATCTTACTCAGCTTTCGCTGGTGTACAGGATGCGTTGACCCAGTGGTGGTACGGCCACAACGCTGTAGGCTTCTTCCTAACAGCTGGCTTCTTGGGCATGATGTACTATTTCATGCCAAAACAGGCTGAGCGTCCGGTTTACTCATATCGCTTGTCGATCATCCACTTCTGGTCGTTGATCTTCATGTATATCTGGGCTGGTCCGCACCACTTGCACTACACAGCGCTTCCAGATTGGGCCCAGACTTTGGGCATGGTGTTCTCCATCATGTTGTGGATGCCTTCTTGGGGCGGCATGATCAACGGTTTGATGACGCTTTCAGGCGCTTGGGACAAAATCCGTACCGATCCGATTATCCGGATGATGGTGATCGCGGTGGCGTTCTACGGCATGTCTACATTTGAAGGTCCAATGATGTCTATCAAGGCAGTGAACGGCCTTTCTCACTATACAGATTGGACCATTGGTCACGTGCACTCAGGTGCTTTGGGCTGGGTCGGCATGATCAGCTTCGGCATGGTCTACTTCCTTGTGCCAAAACTTTGGGGCCGCAAGCAACTTTACTCGCTCCGCATGGTCAACTGGCACTTCTGGCTCGCGACGCTTGGCATCGTGGTCTATGCAGCGGTGATGTGGGTTTCTGGTATCACACAAGGCTTGATGTGGCGCGAATATGACGCGGAAGGTTTCCTTGTTTACTCATTCGCTGAAACTGTGGCTGCTTTGAAGCCATACTACATCCTTCGTGCTTTGGGTGGCGCCATGTATCTCGCTGGCGGTCTAGTGATGGCCTACAACGTCTACATGACTATCAAGGGCAAGTACCGTGATGAAAAACCAATCGCAGTTGCACACCAAGCTTCAGCTCAACCAGCAGAATAAGGGAGACGTCTAATGGGTATTCTTGATAAACACGGCGTCGTTGAACGTAATGCGACCTTGTTGCTGGTGGCTGGTCTGGTGACGGTTTCCATTGGCGGTATCGTTGAGATCGCGCCATTGTTCTACCTCGAAAACACAATCGAGAAGGTGGAGGGGATGCGTCCTTATTCACCGCTCGAACTGGCTGGTCGGAACATTTACATTCGTGAGGGTTGCTACAACTGTCACTCACAAATGATCCGTCCATTCCGTGATGAGGTGGAGCGTTATGGCCACTATTCATTGGCAGCGGAGAGCATGTATGACCATCCATTCCAATGGGGGTCAAAGCGAACCGGGCCGGATCTTGCCCGTGTGGGTGGACGCTATTCAAATGAGTGGCATGTTCAGCACATGAAAGACCCACAATCTGTGGTTCCAGAAAGCATCATGCCTTCATATGCCTTCTTGGCGAAAGCTGAATTGGGTTATGAAAACATTGCTGATCACCTGGTTGCGAACCAACGTGTGGGTGTGCCGTACACCGAAGAGATGGTTGAAAATGCCTATGCAGATTTGACCGCTCAAGCGGACCCTGACGCGGATTGGGATGGCCTTGAAGCACGTTATCCGAAAGTTGTTTTGGGTGACTTTGATGGCGATCCAACCAAGCTGACTGAAATGGATGCTCTTGTGGCATACATGCAGATGCTCGGCACACTTGTAGACCTAAGCGCCTACAATCCTGAAGAAAACTATCGATAGGAGCGAAGGATGATTGATTACGATTCATTCCGGCACTTCGCCGATAGTTGGGGACTTCTTTATATGCTGGTGATCTTTATCGGGGTGGTGCTTTTCATGTTCCGTCCCGGTGCCAAGCACCACGCTGAAACGGCGGCGAACATTCCGTTGAAAGACGATAGCAAGCCGCAAGGAGAGGAATTAAGTCAATGAGTGATAAAAAAGAAATTGACGACATCTCAGGCGTAGAAACAACAGGTCACGAGTGGGATGGTATTAAAGAGCTAAACAACCCGCTGCCGCGTTGGTGGTTGTGGACCTTTTATGGCACGATCGCCTGGTCAGTGGTTTACATGATCCTGTATCCGGCTATTCCGTTGATCAACGGCGCAACACCGGGTGTGCTTGGCTATTCGAGCCGTGGCGAGCTTCACAAAGAAGTCGATGCCGCAGCGGCGTTGAAAGCTGATGATGTT
>CAJXLH010000071.1 GCA_913055925.1 uncultured Maritalea sp.
CGTTCGTGGTACACAAATGAGCGCGTCGACGAGATTTTGGCTGCTGCGGTTCAAAGCACTGACCAAGATGAGCGTACTGCACTTTATGGCGAGCTACAGGAAATTGTGACGGACGAGGCGGCTTACGTCTACTTGTTCCAAAAAGACTATCGCGTTGCGATGAGCAATTCCCTGTCCGGTTTCGTGTTCAATCCAATGTTGGAAGATATCTTTAACTTCCAAGGCATGAGCTTGAATAAATAATCCGGACCAGTGGGAGACGTCTCCAACGTCTCCCATTGCCACTTTCCTTGGGCGGTAGATCATGTCGTTTCTCAATGTTGTCCGCAGACGGCTCATCTTTTTGGTGCTTGTGCTGCTGGGCGTGACCCTCATCACTTTCACAATTTCACATCTCATCCCTGGCGACCCGGCCCGTATGATAGCTGGCGACCGAGCGACGCCTGAAATTGTTGCAAAGATTCGTGATGATCTAGGGCTCGATCGGCCCCTTTACGAACAGTATGCGCGCTATGTCACTGGCATCGTGCAAGGTGATTTCGGCACATCCATCCGACCCCGCCGCCCAGTTTTAGAAGATCTTCGTATCTTCTTCCCTGCAACTCTAGAGTTGGCGCTGGTGGCGCTACTCGTTGCCACAAGCCTTGGCGTGCCGCTTGGTGTTGCTTCTGCAGTTTGGAAAAACAAACTTATTGACCAATTTGTTCGTGTGATTGCGGTTACCGGTATTTCGACACCTGCGTTCTGGCTCGGCCTATTGGTCATTCTTTTATTCTATGGGCAGCTCGGTTTGCTACCAAGCGGCGGGCGCATTGATCCATCGATGGACGTTCCAGCGACTATAACTGGTTTCTTGCTGGTCGATAGCCTGTTGGCAGGGCGTTTTGATGCATTCGCAAGTGCTTTCAAGCATCTCATTTTGCCGGCGTTCACGCTTGGGTTCGTTCACCTAGGTGTTGTCGCTCGACAGGTGCGCGCGGCATTGCTCGATGAGCTTCAGCAAGATTATGTGCGGACGGCGCGTGCGAACGGCATCAGTTCGTTCAGGATTGTATTCACCGAAGCGCTACCAAACGCAATGATCCCGTCGATCACTGTTCTTGGTTTGGCGCTTGGGGACCTTTTGTATGGTGCGGTGCTCACCGAGACAGTGTTCGCGTGGCCAGGCATGGGCGCATATGTTGTCAATTCCATTCAGGCGCTGGATTTCCCTGCGGTGATGGGCTTCACCGTCGTTGTTTCGCTCGCTTACGTGCTGATTAACTTGGCGGTAGACCTTATCTATATGGCTGTCGACCCGCGTATTCGGGAGGTGTCGTAATGAGTGATGCTGCTCAAACTTCAAAACCGCGTGGTCTAAATATCAATTGGCGCTACATCTGGTATCAGATTAGTCGCAGTCCTTTGATGATGATTGGTTCCAGTATTATCGCGATTGTTTTGATCTTGGTGATTTTTGCGCCTTTGTTCGCAACACATGATCCAAATGCAATTAGTCTTCGCGAGCGATTGGCCCCGCCATCCTGGGATCACTTCTTTGGAACGGATGAAGTTGGCCGTGATTTGTACTCGCGCATTCTATATGGCGGACAACAATCCATTGCCGTTGGCTTTTTCGTTGTGGTTCTTGCTGGCGGGATAGGCACCTTGCTTGGCGCATTCTCAGGTCTTGTTGGCGGCCGCCTCGACACTGCAATTATGCGCTTGATGGATGTTGTGCTTTCGGTCCCTTCGCTCGTTTTGGTGCTCGCATTGGCAGCAGCATTGGGACCAAGTCTGCAAAACGCGGCGTTGGCCATCGCGATTGTTCGCATTCCATTTTATGTGCGCCTCGCACGCGGCCAAACGTTGCTCGTGCGTGAAATGGCATATGTGACGGCGGCTGAAACGTTCCACGCTAAGAAACGACATATTTTGCGCTGGCATATTTTGCCCAACATTATGTCACCGATTTTGGTGCAAACGACCCTTGATCTTGGCAATACGATTTTGCTCGCTTCCGCTCTTTCATTCATTGGTCTTGGCGCACAACAGCCGACAGCTGAATGGGGTGCCATGGTGGCAACAGGTCGAAACTACATTCTTGATCAATGGTGGTATTCGGCATTTCCCGGCTTTGCGATTTTGATCACCGCAACCGCGTTCAACCTTTTCGGCGACGGGTTGCGCGACATTCTTGATCCTAAACAGAAGGCGCGATGAGATGAGTGACGCGGTTCTACAAATCGAAGGATTGGAAATACAGTTCCCTGGCTTTGCCGGTGCCGTGCACGCTGTGAGCGGGGTGGATATTGAAGTTGGCGCTGGCGAAATCGTTGGCATTGTCGGGGAAAGCGGCTCAGCAAAATCTGTAACGGCAATGTCTGCATTGCGGCTCTTACCAAAGGGCGCGTTCGATATGCCGAGTGGCAAAATTACGCTTCTAGGCAAGGATCTGGCCACGATTACAGAAACTGAGATGAACGAAATGCGCGGTCGTGATGTGGCAATGATTTTCCAAGAACCGCAAACGGCATTGAACCCGACCAAAAAAATCGGGAAGCAGATGATCAAAGTCATCGAGCTGCATACCGAGCTAAAAGGGAAGGCGGCCAAAGACCATGCGCTTTCCTTACTACGTGATATGCGGATCAACGATGCTGAAGAGATACTTGATCGTTATCCGTTCGAACTGTCAGGCGGTATGCGCCAACGTATTCTCATAGGCATGGCGTTCGCTTGTTCGCCAAGGCTGCTTGTCGCCGATGAGCCAACAACTGCGCTTGATGTCACCGTACAGCGACAAGTTCTCCAGCTATTGCATCACAAGGCGAGGCAAACCGGGGCCTCCGTTCTGTTTATCTCGCACGATTTGGCGGTCGTGAACCAATTTTGCGACCGCGTTTATGTGATGTATGCTGGGCGGGTGATCGAGAGCGGCAAAACGGCAGATGCTCTCGGGTCGCCCGCTCACCCTTATACTCAAGCCTTGATCGAAGCGTTGCCAGAGCACGCAAAAAAGGGCGAGGCGTTGAGTTCGATTGACGGAACGGTGCCGAATTTGGTGAAGCCGCCGACCGGCTGCGCGTTTGAAGCACGCTGCACAAAATCGATTGAGAAATGCATACAAAGGCCAGCGCTAAAACCAATCGCTGCTGATAAGCGCCAAGTCGCTTGCTGGCTGAAGGAGGCGCAAAATGTCTAACCATGTGATGCAATTGAATGATGTGCATGTGCGTTTTCCGATCGGAGCAAACTGGCTCGGTCGTCCGAAGGGCTTCGTTCACGCCCTTAATGGCGTTGATCTGACAGTTCGGCGGGGGAAAACGCTGGGTATTGTTGGCGAAAGTGGCTGCGGCAAAAGCACGCTTGCACAGGTGCTCATGGGCATTTTGAACCCAACAGAAGGGCGCTTTTCGTCAACGGCGGACAAAGAAGCCGGGGTGCAAATTGTTTTCCAAGATCCGCAATCTTCATTGAATGCCCGAATGCCGATTTGGCGTGTCATTACGGAGCCTGTGTTTGCGCGAAAGCGGACGAGCGTTGCGGAGTTGCGAAACATCGCGGTGGAATTGGCGAGGCAAGTTGGCTTGCGCGAAGAGGTGCTTGATCGGCACCCGCACGAATTCTCTGGCGGTCAACGTCAACGGATCGCAATCGCTCGTGCACTTTCTTCTGACCCTGATATTATTGTCTTGGACGAGCCAACATCAGCGCTGGATATCTCCATCCAAGCGCAGATTTTGAATTTGTTGACTGAGCTTCAGCAAGCACGCGGCATTACCTACATTTTCATTTCACATGACATATCGGTGGTACGCTATTTGTGCGACGAGGTGGCTGTTATGTATTTGGGACAGGTCGTCGAGAAGGGTCCCGTTGAAGATGTGCTCGGTGCACCCCAGCACCCTTACACAAGTCTTTTGTTGGAAAGCGTTCCGACGATGGGCGTCGCAGGTGATTTTGGCCAGCCGTTGACCAATACCGATTTGCCGTCCAACAGAAACCTGCCCCCGCACTGTTACTTTTTGGATCGATGCACCTTTGCGGGTTCGGAGTGCCGGCAAGCGCAAAGTCTGTCGCCGGTTGGCGGGGAAAAAGACCATGTGGCACGCTGTGTTCGTGCAACGTCAGGCGATTTGAATATGCGTGAGGGAAAAGAAAATGGCGCTTGTTGAGCTCAACCATCCTAACATTGATATCAAACTTGCCTACGCGACGACCGAGAATTTTACGGATCAGGTGCTTTACAAAACGGACCTTGAGTGCACAGCGCGCTTGCATCATGTAGCGGCGCTCGCGCTATACCGTGCTGCAGACCTTGCTGCAGGTTTGGGTTTGAGATTGTTGGTTTTGGATGGCTATCGACCTGTGAGCGTACAGGAAAAGCTTTGGGCAATTCGACCCGACCCAGAGTTTGTGACGGATCCAGCTGTTGGCTCTGACCATAGTCGCGGCACTGCCATTGACCTAACGCTCACAGATAGTGATGCGCGCGTTTACGACATGGGCACCGACTTTGATGCGGCGGATGTGCAGTCACATCATGGGCGGACAGACATTAAGTCGGACGCGCAGCGCAATCGGGCGCTGCTTTTAGGTGTAATGAATGCCGCCGGTTTTGAGCTTAATCCCTTTGAATGGTGGCATTATAGCTTGCCAAACTCGCGCCTATTCCCGTTGATCGAGAAATAAAGCTACAAATCCACCGTGATCTCGCCATTTGGCTTTGCTGCGCGCGATTGGCAGAGGATAATGCTGTCTTTTTGTTGGCTTTTGGACAATACATAGTCGCGGTGTTCGGCCTCGCCGTTGACAAGACCACATTTGCACACGCCGCAAATGCCATCTGAACATTTGACGTCGATATGGACGCCATTTTCGGTCAATACATCTGTGGCTGTTTTGTCGGCTGGTACATCGAGCACACGTCCTGATTTCGCGAGCTTTAGTTTGAACGGATGGTTTTCATATTCAGGCAATTCCGGCACATTGAAATATTCGATATGTCGTTCGTGTTCTTTAAAACCTTGGCGTTCTGCAGCATCCATAACGGCGGTCATATAGGGCTCCGGGCCGCAACAATAGACATGATTATCGGGCCGATAGTTGCCCAAAACGGTGTCGAGATCGGCGCGCGTGCCTTCATCAGAGAAATGAAGTTGAACGCGGTCTGCCCAATCGAAGTGCTCCAAATCTTTCAAAAACCCTGCGTTCTTGCGAGATGAGCATGAGTAATGGAATTCGAAATCTGCGCTGATGGCATGAAGACGATGTGCCATGGCGATCATTGGGGTGACGCCAATCCCGCCGCCCATCAGGTAGGTTTTTGTCGCACTTTCATCCAATTCGAAATGGTTGATCGGTTTGGAAATGAATATCTTACGACCCTCAGTAAAGATACGATGCAACAGCGCTGAACCGCCACGTCCCTGATCTTCACGTAAGACACCGACTTGATATCTGCTGCGATCTGCTGGGTCTCCAGACATGGAATATTGGCGCAAAAATTCCGGTGCGACGAGAATGTCGAGATGCGCGCCGGCGGTCCATTCTGGTAGATCTGTGCCGTCGAGAGACGAGAATTCATATTTGGTCACGCCGTCGGTCATCTTTTCGGCCTTGGAGATTTCCACGCGAATAACCGGTGCGTCGCCCTCGATCGTGTATTCGTGCGCCAACCCCTCGGTTTCGCCGCGTTCAAGCTTCGCTTTATATTGCTTGGCGGTAATCATTGCTTGATAGGCTTCGATGCCTTTTTCCCGATCCATTGGGAACGGGAAGGGCCAAGGGTGCGGCGCAAGGTTGGCTGGATAGACCGCGAGGGTTTGATCCTCAAACTTTAGGTTCAGATCTTTCTGTAGACCGCGTTTATTCACGGGTTTTTCGGTTGGCTTGTATGTTCCATCTTCGTTGAATTCGAGATCCCACCACCATTTCTTGGTGGGGTTGATTTCGCCATTACCCACGACGTCATCAAGTTTTGCCAGCATTGGCGCAGCTTTAGGCACAGTCATGGCCACCCATCTAAACGGCGCTTCTTTAAAAGTGCCTTCGAGGTTCCATGGGCAGGTTTTCATGCAACGTCCGCACATCGCCCCGCCTTCGTTGGTAATGCGGTAGGTCGTGCATTTCTGGCTATCGGACTTCCAAATCTCGTAGCCATTGAACATCAGTTTTGGGCCTGCGGTGATCGCGCCTGACGGGCATTCACGTGCGCATTTGTTGCAGTTTTCGCAAAACTCTTGCAGGCCAAATGATATTGGTTTGTCATGTGTCAGCGGCATGGTTGTGGTCACCACGCCGGACTTTAGGCGTGGTCCCAAAAATGGGTTCAGGATGACTTCACCAATGCGGCTCACTTCTCCGAGGCCCGCAAGCAGTAAAAGCGGTGGTTGCAACACTTCGCCATCCATCACGGTGTGTGCTTTGGCCTCGTAGCCCAAATTGCGGATTTGTTTGGCGACAATGCTGCCAAGAATCGAGAATCGCAGGTAGGCGCGCATGGACTGCGAGACTGCAATCCAATCATCGCCTGATGCGCCTTCCATCGTTTCATAACCCTGATCTACGACCATCGAAATGGCTTGATCGTGGGGAGGGTTTATCTCTGTGCCGGTGGCATCGTGAGAGTACCATGTCCATTCGGGACAACGTGAAATGCCCGCGGCGTCGATGCCCAAAAAATATGACAACGCCTTGAGATTTTCGGCGTTCTCACGCGCCGTCTTTTCTAACCGGTTTTCGGTTTTAGCAACGCCATCTTGCAACAAAACAAAGGCGCCAAGCGCGCGCCTTTGGGCCATCGAAGGTGCCGATTTACGCACATATTTGCCGTTTCGGGACGCTTCTTGGTTGCGCTTGCCCATGTCACCAAAGAGTGACCGCGCGAACATGTCAGTGCGCTTTGGTACGCGCGGCACACGCGCCTCATCAATGAAGGTTGTTGTTTCATCAACGCGTTTTAGCGTCTCAAAGGGGTGAGGGCCGTCCACGAAGCGTCGCTTTTTGTACGGATCAGCATTTTTGGCGCTCTTTGAAGTGCCAATGCCCAATTGCCATTTGATGTCCGAAAATTGCGTGGTTGCTTCATCAAGTGGCAGGTCGGTGGCAAACGACATGTTTGTCGTTACAGCCGCAAGCGAGAACCTTTTGCCCAAAAACGGGTTGATGAGCTGATCGTTTTTGACAACGGCCAGACCTGAACTTACGGCAAGCTTGTTTAAGTCCACGTCCGCTGTGCTCGCAGAATGTGCACGCGCTTCGAAACCCAGCAGACGGATATATTGGGCCAATACGGCGGCGACTTCGTTGGCGCGAAGTGACGAGCGGGCGTCTTCCGCACCGTTGAGCCAATCATAACCTGGCTCATTTTGCCAGAGTTCGCGCGGCTGCTCCATCATCAGAACTAGTGAATGTGTATGACCGGTTATGCTTTTTGGCGGCGCGTTCATCGCGTCGCGCAAGTCGGCCATGATGACATCAACACCAGAGGCAAGAGATTTGGTTTCACCAGATTTCAGCTTTTCCGCGAGCGCGTCGATGTCTGGATTGCGGTAAGGTTTGTCTAGGGCGTGCTCGTCTTCAAGTTTGCAGGCGGCGGCAATCGAAATGTCGGAATAGTAAGCAAATGATTTTAAGTGCTGAAGTCGTTCTTGCTCGCAGTTTGGAATATCTGATGGTGCGCGCGCCGGGATGCCGTCTCGAATAGCGTCAAGCATTGCCTGCGCTTCGGTCATCGCGTTGATAACATTTTCTGGGCGCGTTGGATCTTTAAAGCTGAGTTGGCGGAACGCAGGTACATTTGCCAAATTCACTTGGCCTACATTGGCGCGGGCTACCCGTTCCATAGGAAAAGAACCCAAATGGATGGGCCGATCTTTGCTCGAAAACAACTTCATTTACACTCATGCCTCTAGATCAGTTCGCGGGTACGCTGCGAACCATTTTGGAGCTTCGATAATTAAAGCCGCATCAGGTTTAGGTCCTCCCCTTCAGTCAGCTGGTCGATGGTCTCCATAAATTGTTGATATTGCTGGTCGTCAAGTTTGGAAGAAAAATGCGTGTTGAGCTCTCGTACCAGCACATGGCAATCAGCCATTTTTTGTTCACCGAGTTCGGTCAAAACAATTTCGGTGTAGCGCTTGTCGTCGCTTGTGTTGACGCGTTCAAGCAAGCCTTTCTCTTCCATGGTTTTCAGCAGTCTGGAAATGGCGGGCCGTGCGATTGACATATATTGTGCCAACCCAGACGGTGTGCCGACCTCTTCCATGCCCACGCCGCGCAAAACGCACCACATTAGTCTTGTGATGCCGTGCTCGGCGAGCTGCTTTTCAAGCCGTTCCTCCATAATGCGCGCGAGCCTTGTGACTTTAAAGCCCACGCGGTTGTGCAATGTGTATTGCTCGGTCAATTCCAACAACCTCCAAACAAATCAGTTGACTTGACTTATAGCATACACTTTTATGTAGTTAACATTGATAACTATCCTTGTTAATTACCTATGTCAATCGATCAGGAGGGGGAGATGATGAAGGGAATTTCGAAGGGCTTTTTGAAGCCTATGACCAAAATGGCCGTGGTGGCCGCAATCGCAACAACAGCATCACTTGCACAGGCAGCTGAACTGAAGCTTGCGCACTTTATGCCGTCCATGCATCCAATGGACCAGGGCGTGATGTCACCATTGGCTGAACAGCTAAATGAAGCAACCGGCGGCAATCTGACCATTAGGATTTACCCGTCAGGTGAGTTGGGCAAAGGCCCAGTTCAGCAATATAAACGCGTTGTGACAGGTGTCGCGGACATTGTGTTTGGTATTCCAGAATATACGCCAAAACAGTTCCCAAAAACTGCTATGGTTCATATTCCAGGTGCTTTTGCGAACGGCGAAGCGGCAACCAATGCGCTTTGGGACAATATTGATCTGATCCAAGATGAATATGCGCAAACAAAGTTACTTGGGCTTTGGGCGAACAATCCGTCAGTTCTGATTACGCGCGAAAAAGCTGTGCGTTCTGTTGCTGACATGAAAGGCATGAAAATCCGCACGCCAAATCCTGTAATGGCTGAATTGGTAAAAGCCTGGGGCGGTATTCCGGTTTCCATGCCAACCACCGACACATATAACGCGATGAACACTGGCGTTATTGATGCAGTGATGATTGGGCCATCAGGCATTCGTTCATACAAGCTCAATGAAACAGCCAAATATGTGACCACCAATATTCCGTCAGCGCTGGATAGTTTTTACCTGTTGATGAATAAGTCGTCATGGGATGGATTAAGCGATGAACATAAAGCAGCGCTGGAAGGCCTCACGGGACGAGAAATCAGCTTGCAAGGTGCCCGTTCGTTTTATGCGGCTGGCAAGGCAGGTCTTGATTTGGCGGCTGAAACCGGCGTTGAGCTCATCGAAATTGATGAGACTGCGTATGCAGAATTTCGCGCTCAAATGAAGGATGCATTAGACGCCTATGTTGAGCAAATCGGCAAAGAGAAAAACATCGATGCTCAAGCATTGCTGACGCAATTGACAAGCGGCAACTAAGCTTGATGAAAGATGATGATTTTGCTCTGGCCAGTCGCAGCAATGCGGCTGGCTGGTTGGGTTGGGTCGAGCGCTGCTTGGTTATTTTTGGCGGGGCGGCAGTTTTCGCTTTAATGATTTTGTCTGTTTCAGATGCATTGTTGCGATCATTCCTCAACGCGCCGATTTTTGGTGCAAATGACTATGCACAGGTGTTGTTGTCATTTGTTGTCGCGGCGAGCCTTCCGGCTTGTGTGATTGCGGGACGCCTTATCGCCATCGACACACTCGTGTTGATGATGCCCAAAAAGCTTCAGGCGGTTTTTGACTGGGGCGCGACCTTGCTTGGTATTTGCGCGCTTGTTTACCTTTCTTGGCGCGCCTTCAAAAGCGGTGGCGAGGCGGCGATGTTTGGCGAAACAACCTTGTTGCTGCAATTGCCGTTTGGCCCAAGCTATTACGCGCTTGCAGCAGGCTGCTTTGCTTCAGCGCTTCTTATGTTTTTTCAAAAGGTGATCAGATGACACCTGAACTTGCAGGCGTGGTGGGCTTTGCCGCGCTATTTTTGTTTCTCGGCCTTGGTGTGCCGGTTGCCATCTCTTTGCTCATTGTGGGTTTTGTGGGCACCGTCATCCTATCCGGCTTTCAAGCCGCGGCGTTCACGCTTAGCGGACAAGTTTTCGCAACGGCAACGGTTTATGAACTCACGATCATCCCGCTCTTTATCCTGATGGGAAATCTGGCCTCCGTCGCGGGGTTGAGCAAGGACTTGTTTGACGCGGCATACCGGGTGGTCGGTCGACTAAGAGGCGGTTTGGCCGCCGCGACAATTGTCGGTTGTGCGGGATTTGCAGCGCTTTCAGGCTCGTCAATTGCTTCAGCGGTGACAATGGGGAAAGTCG
>CAJXLH010000072.1 GCA_913055925.1 uncultured Maritalea sp.
GGTAGGGTTGAGCTGCGCCAAAGCGATACGCAAATTGTCAGTCACGAAGATATTCCAGAACTGGTCAAAATCGAGCTAGATGTAACGATTTCACCAGACTTACGCAAGGCCAGCGCGTGAAACGAAAACGCCCTCTGATGCGAGGGCGTTTTAAACTCATATTTTGCGGAATGTAGTTTCTTAGAAACTGACTTTCAGCTCAGCCAATAGACCATATCGCCAAAGGGATAGAGCATCGATGCGCTCAGGCGTTAAATAATATGTTCCGCCAGTTGTTGGTGCAATATCGTAGGTACCGTCGCTGTCTGTATCAACAGGCTTTGTGACGTCTGCAAGACCATAGACAAGGTTGCCTTGACCTCGGAGATATGTTGCACGACCCCCAAAACGGACGGCCATATTATCAGTGATGTTATACCCAATCATTGCATCAGCTGCGGCGCCAAATGCATTTCCTTCAAACTTTGATTCAGTGGCTTTGTAGGTAACATGGCCGCCACGGTCGATCGGGTTGAATGTATGTCCACCCAACACACCTGTTATTGAAGCATACGGGATAGCTGCAACTTCGGCTGTTAAATCGAACGCACCGAATTTTGCTTTTGCTGCTGTACCTATACGCAACGCATTGATGTTTAGCGTGTGATCAGCATGCGCTACTGGAACAAAATAGCTAGAGGTGCCTGTTGTCCATGATATCGAAGAATTGTCTGTAATCGGGCTATAGTTTGCGCCACCAATTGTCGGCGCATCATTGATGTATTGATAGCCGAGAAATCCTCCAAATGCAGCGCCAGTCTCGTCGCTGCCTAGTTTAAACGGTAGATAACCAAAATCGGCAACGGCATAGGCGACTTTCCCAAGCGTAGTACTCCCAGGTGTTCCGTTATTGTCGTAGCTCGTGTCTAGGAACATTGAGTACCCGCCATAAGCATGTAGGTAAGTATCTGTTACATGGTCGTTCAGACGAAGGAATGCTTCTGCAAATTGTGTCGTATCAGATGTACTCCCGCTTGACGCCGGTACACCGAGAGTTGCGTTTCCGCTGGTGTTTAGAGATGTGCCGCCCATGGAGTACATGTAGCGAAGCCCTGCGTCAAAACCCATCAACGGATCTTGCGGTGTATCCCAATCATTATAGGTCCCGCGGATTTCATCTGGGAAATCGAGATCGGCTGAAATGGCAGGGCTTGCGACCGCCAATGCCGCAACTGAAACAAATAGCCCAAAAGTAAAACGCCGCATGGAAACCTCCGAACGCGCGAACAACACAATTGGGTCTTTTATGATTGATTAAGGTTAAAGGACGGCTAAAACTCCCTTAACAAACTTATAATCAAACAAAAACACCGCCCCTTAGGGGCGGTGCGAATTTTCAGCAAATTGCGAAAAGAAAAATAGTTAGATCGCAGCTAGGCGTCGTGGACGCACAGCGCGCTGATCTTTCATTTCTTCTGCAACCAAGAATGCGAGCTCCAGTGCCTGTGAAGCGTTTAGACGCGGATCGCAGTGCGTGTGATAACGGCTCTCTAGGTCTGCCTCAGTAACTGCAGAGGAACCACCGACACATTCGGTCACATCTTTGCCGGTCATTTCTACGTGTACGCCACCGGCATAAGTGCCCAATTGACGGTGCACATCAAAGAAGCTCTTCACTTCTGAAAGAACAGAGTCAAACGGGCGTGTTTTATAGCCAGTTGACGCTTTCACGGTGTTGCCGTGCATCGGGTCACATGACCAAACAACCGTGCGGCCCTCGCTCTTCACCAACTCCACTAAACGTGGCAATTCATCATTGACCTTTTCTGCGCCAAAGCGCGTGATCAAAGTCAAACGACCTGCTTCGTTTTCTGGGTTCAGTTTATCAAGCAGTCGCTTCAAATCCTCATTGGACAATGAAGGGCCACACTTCAAACCGATTGGGTTTTTAATACCTGAGAAGAACTCAACATGAGCATGATCAGGATCACGTGTACGGTCACCAATCCACAACATGTGACCAGAGCTCGCATACCAATCATTGGTGATGGAATCGCGACGCGTTAGCGCTTGTTCATAACCAAGCAACAAAGCTTCGTGGCTTGTGTAGAACTTAGTCTCACGCAATTGCGGGGTGTTTTCCGCTGTGATTCCCAATGCGCTCATGAAGTCGATGGCTTCATCGATCTTTTTCGCCAGATCCTCGTACTTTTTGTAAGAGTCTGTGTCCTTTAGGAACTCCATTGTCCACTCGTGCGTGCGCTCTAGGTTGGCATAACCACCTGAAGCAAAAGCACGAATAAGGTTCAATGTCGCCGCTGACTGGCGGTATGCCATCGACATGCGATTTGGATCAGGCACACGCGATTCAGCATTGAATTCGATGCCATTGATGATGTCACCGCGGTAGCTTGGCTGTGTTTCATTGCCAATGGTTTCGTTGTCTGATGAACGTGGCTTGGCAAATTGCCCAGCAACACGGCCAACCTTAACGACCGGTTTTGAACCACCAGAAGTCAAGACAACGGCCATTTGAAGGAACACGCGGAAAAAGTCACGAATGTGGTCCGCATGGTGTTCCGCAAAGCTTTCGGCACAATCGCCACCTTGCAACAAAAATGCTTTGCCGTGCGCTACGTCGGCAAGTTGCTCTTTGAGCCCGCGCGTTTCCCCTGCAAATACGAGCGGCGGAAATGATGATAGGCGCTCTTCAACAGCAGCCAGCTCCGCCTTATCTGGATAAGCCGGAACCTGGCGGATGTCTTTCGATCTCCAGCTATCAGGTGTCCAGTTACTCATTGTTTTTCTCGCTTTCTATGCATTACAAACAAATAACCGTTGTGATGTAACAAGTTTTTTGGGCGAAAACCAGTAACGAAACGCCAAAAGACGACCATTATTATACCAATGGTGATACTAATGCGGAACTTGACGTGTGGTCGCCATGTCATTGTCTGACAATACAAAACAAGAATGAAAGCTCACCAGCAATGCGCAAGTTAGACCATGCCCACTCCCCTCAAGCCATTCACCAAAGATTGAAAGACGGACCGAAGGTTTCTTATCTCCGCGATTGGATTTATGGCGGCATTGATGGCGCGATCACCACATTTGCCATCGTTGCTGGTGTCGTCGGCGCAAATTTGTCGCCGGCAATCGTCTTAATTCTTGGTGTTGCGAATTTGTTGGCCGATGGATTTTCCATGGCCGCATCCAACTACTCGGGCACCAAGGCCGAGATAGATGATTATGAACGGGTCGTCGCTGCAGAAAAGCGCCATATCCGTGATCACCCTGAAGGCGAAAAAGAGGAAGTGCGCCAAATCTATCGCGCAAAAGGGTTTGACGGCGAAGAGCTGGAAGAACTTGTTTCCCTTATCACCAGCCATGACGATGTGTGGCTTGAGGTTATGGTGAGCGAAGAATACGGCATGACAGCCGTTCAGCGGTCGCCGCGCAAGGCTGCGCTAGCTACATTTTGGGCATTTGTTGCCTGTGGCGCCGTGCCGTTGGTGCCGTTCGTTTTTGGCTTGCCCGCCAGCGCTGTTTGGGCTGCTGTCTTCACTGGCCTCGTGTTTCTCGCCATCGGTGCGGTTAAATCAATGTGGTCGACAGCGGCTTGGTATTGGAGCGCGCTAGAAACCTTCGCTATTGGCATGTCTGCTGCGGGACTGGCTTATTTTGTGGGCGCACTGCTTACAGGCGTATTTGGCGTCGCATAAGGCAAGTTGGCAAAGGCAAATTCTTGAAATGAAAAAGACGCTGATTGTTTCCGCACATCCTTTGGAAAAGAGCTTGTGCAATCACCTCGCCGATTTTGCTCAAAAGTGCGCAACAGAAAACGGCCACGAGATCAAACATCGTCGCCTTTATGCGACAGACTTTGACCCGAAAATTTCGGCAAGTGAACGCGACAGCTATTATGCCGAAACTTTTGACAAATCTTCAATTTCTGAGGAGCTTGCCGAACTAACTGAAGCCAGCACGCTCATTCTCGTATTTCCGACTTGGTGGTTTGGTTTTCCTGCCATCCTGAAGGGATGGTTCGACCGCGTATGGGCGCCAGGATATGCGTTTGACCACGCGACAGATCTATCCGCGATCAAGCCGAAACTGCACAATCTTGAACATGTTGTCGCCGTTACCACCATGGGTTCGCCATGGTGGGTCGATTGGCTATTGCTAAGACGACCAGTATGTCGCGTTCTTAAAACAGCGTTGATTGGCATTTGCGCGCCACAGGCAAAGCTTCAGTTCAAAGCACTTTACCAAGCTGAAAATCTTCAACCTACTCAGATTGAGCGCTTCAAGCGCTCAATCCAAATCGCAATAGAAAAGACCGGTTAAGCGACCCGCTCGCCTTCTTTGAGCTGATAGCTAGGTGCTTTTAGCGTCACCAACTCTTCAGCAGCAGTTGGGTGCACGGCAATGGTGCGATCAAGATCTGCCTTGGTTGCACCCATAGAAACAGCAATGCCGACCATTTGGATCATTTCGCCAGCTGATGGACCTACAATGTGCACGCCAAGTACTTTGTCGCTGTCACCATCAGTGATCAGTTTGAACAGCATTTTTTCCGGGCGTGTGCTCAATGTGTTTTGCATTGGACGGAATGTAGAAACATAGACGTTCACATTCTCATACCGTGCGCCCGCTTCTGCCTCAGACATACCAACAGTTCCAATTTCCGGTTCAGAGAAAACGGCTGTCGGGATAAGCGAGTGATCAACAACAGTGTCATTGTTGTTGTAAACAGTTTCTGCGAACGCAGCCCCTTCCCGGATGGCAACGGGCGTAAGCGCAGCGCGGTCTGTTACATCGCCAACAGCATAAATTGAAGGGCAAGTGGTTTGCGAATGCGCATCCACCTTGATTGCGCCGCGGGCAGTGAGTTCAACGTCAGCTGTTTCGAGGCCCAAACCTTGAAGATAGGGTTTCCGGCCCGTTGCAAACATCACTTGGCCGTACTCTTCAACATCGCCGTTTGCAAAGCTTGTGGTGATGTTACCGTTGGCAGCTTTCTCAAGTTTTGAAATGTCAGTTTTCACGCGAATATCGACGCCGCGTGCGCGCATTTGTTCAGCCACCATATCGCGCACAGTGTCATCGAAACCGCGGAGAATTTGATCACCACGATAGGCCAGCGTTGTTTCAACACCAAGACCCGCAAAAATGCCCGCAAATTCAACAGCGATGTAACCACCGCCGTTCACTAGAACGCGCGCGGGTAGCTTTTCAAGGTGAAACGCCTCATTTGACGAAATGCCGAGCTCAGCACCTTCAATTTCTGGCACAAATGGCGTGCCGCCTGTCGCCACTAGAATACGCTCGGCCTGCAATTCTTCGCCTGCTTTGACCAGTTTTACGCTGTTCGGTCCGGTGATTTCACCACGGTCACGGATCACTTCAACATTGGCATTGCCAAGGATGTTGCCGTAAATCCCTTCAAGGCGGTCAATTTCTTGATCCTTGTTGGCCAAAAGTGTTTCCCAGTTGAATTCTGGCTCGCCAAACGTCCAACCGAAGCTTTTTGCTACGTCAAACGTTTCAGGGTAACGACTTGCGAGAACAAACAGTTTTTTCGGCACGCATCCACGGATCACGCAGGTGCCGCCCAAGCGATACTCTTCCAAAATGGCGACTTTGGCGCCATAGGTCGCTGCCATGCGCGCCGCACGCACACCACCTGAACCTGCACCGATTACAACCAAATCATACTTGCGCGACATAGATCACCTTTGTTGGGAAATTGCTTTTTGTTGGGTTGAACACAAAAAAGCCCCGCACACAAGTTGCGGGGCTTCACGAATTGATGAGCGTCTACGTGAACACTTATGAAAAGACTTAGAGATCGAAACCCTTGTCTTTAAGGTTCGAACGGACTTTCGCCACAAACTCTTTTGAAAGGTTCGATTCAAGAAGCCCTGCAGAAATTTGAAGGCTCTTATTGATTTCGATATTGCTTTTCAAAATCTTTTGACCAACTTCGCTTTCATAAAAAGCAACAATTTCGGTCAGTTCTTCAGCGGAATAGTGCGATGCGTAAACGCGCGCATAGCTATCATGCAGATGGTTTTCACCTTTTAGATAACCCGTCGCTATTTCCCGCGCAGCGATCACAATCGATTCACCGATTTCCGGGTTTTGCTGCACCAAATAGTCAACGCTTTCCTGCGCCGTCGCCAAAATCGTGCGCTGATAAACAGCGGCAGTGTCGGTCATTTGCACATATTTTTTCGCCAGAGCGAGATGCTCAGGGCTAATTTCTTGCGCCGACGCCGAAACAGGCGCCACAAAGCCGGCAACTACAAATGCGGCAACTGCGATTACTCTTTTAATCATCTTCAAGCTGGCTCCTTTGTGCCACTACCCAATCTCTACAACACCATCCGGGCTTGCAAGATACGCCTTCGCGCACAATCCGATAAACAAGCCATGTTGTACCACGCCAGGCACATTCAACAATGCATCTGATAGGGCTTTTGCATCAGAAATGCGGCCAAAAGATGCATCCAAAATCAAATGTCCGCCGTCTGTCTCAAATGGCGCGCCATTTTCATCGGTTCGAACCTTCAAGTCACCCTCGGCGTTGAACTCATCCATGATCGCCTGAACCGCATTTTGCGTTGCGCCTAAACCAAATTTGTTCACCTCAACAGGCAACGGAAATGCGCCAAGTTGTTCAACTTGCTTGGAGGTGTCGGCAATCACGACCATTTTGCCGGACGCCGCGGCAACAATTTTTTCGCGCAGCAACGCGCCGCCGCCGCCTTTGATCAGTTGCTTTTGGTCGTCGATTTCATCGGCGCCATCAACGGTCACGTCAAGCGAATCAATTTCATCCAGTGTTGTCAGTGGAATGTTGAGAGAACGTGCTTGCGCTGCCGTCACTTCAGAAGTTGGTACGCAAAGACATTCAAAGCCATTTGCAACTTCTGCGCCGAGATAATCGACAAAGTGTTTTGCAGTTGATCCTGTACCAAGCCCTATCCGCATGCCAGATTTCACCTCTGACATCGCTGCTTTTGCAGCCATTTTCTTAAGTTCTTCGCTCACGCTCTTCCCCTGACTTTTATCATTTTGCGCCACTTGAGGCAGCACATAGCAAGCATTTTTTGCCTTGCAAAACGAAATTGTGAAGAAAATTCTTCATAAAAATGCAAATAGACAATTGTTAATTACGTCGTATTAACCATAGTATCGCAAATCTTGCATGAATTGGCTCGCCTTCGGGGGCAACGAAGCGTGCATGTTGCAAATGAAGAATTGAATTTTGAGGATATTGGGGAATGAGGAAGCTTCACCTGGTTTTCGCAGCGCTGATTGCGCTTGCTGTTTCGGCAACAATGCCGAGCACTGCTTTTGCAGATTGGTATTTCGACGCCACGATCAACGAGTGGGTCGATAGCGATGCACCAAAGGTAACTGGTCGACGCGGCGGTTCAAAGATTAAACGCAAAGAAGTCGACTACCCGACAAAGTACAAAAAAGGCACGATCATCGTTGAGACGTCAGAGCGTCGTTTGTACCTTGTATTGGGCAATGGTCGCGCAATGAAATACGGCGTTGGTGTTGGTCGGGATGGTTTCCGTTGGTCTGGCACGCACCGCATTACGCGTAAAGCAGAGTGGCCAAGCTGGACACCTCCCCCAGCCATGCGCAAGCGTGTCCCTGGCCTTCCGAAATTTATGCCAGGTGGCCCAAATAACCCAATGGGCGCCCGCGCACTTTATATCGGCAACACATTGTTCCGTTTGCACGGCACAGTTGAGCCATGGACAATTGGTACAGCTGTATCCTCTGGTTGTATCCGTTTGACCAACCCAGACATTATTGATTTGTACAACCGCGCTAAAGTTGGCGCGCGGATCATTGTTCGCCACTAGTCGCACGCTGATCAAGACAAGTTGATGAGCCGCCCCATTTTGGGGCGGCTTTTTTGATGGAAACGCGATTGAGTTTGCTCGAACCTCCTTCTAAAGTCGTTGCATGTCTGATCCGTCAATTTCCAAACGGCCACTGATTGATAATTTTGGTCGTACAGTTAAATATTTGCGCATTTCGGTTACCGACCGCTGCGATTTCCGCTGCACCTATTGCATGGCGGAAAACATGACCTTTCTGCCCAAAAAAGAGATCTTGCAGCTTGAAGAGATCGCCGAACTTGCGCGGATATTTGTCAATCGCGGGGTGAAAAAGCTCCGCCTTACGGGCGGTGAGCCGCTTGTACGGCGGGACATAATGAAGCTATTTGAGCAACTCAATCACTTGCATGATGTCGGACTTGAAGAATTGACGGTGACCACCAACGGTTCGCAATTGCGCAAACATGCGGCAGACTTGGTTGCGAACGGCATAAAGAGGATCAATGTCTCTTTGGACACGCGCGACGCCGGAAAATTTGCTGAGATTACCCGCTGGGGACGTTTGTCTCAGGTTTTAGACGGTATCGACGCCGCGCTAGATGCGGGGCTCAAAATCAAGATCAACATGGTGGCGCTGCGCGGAGAAAACGATCATGAGATTGTACCCATGATGGAATGGGCACATGAAAAGGGAATGGACCTAACCCTGATCGAAACCATGCCAATGGGCGCTGTAGATGTTGAGCGAGCCGACCAGTATTTGCCACTTTCAGAAGTGCGTGAAACGCTTTCAAATCAATTTACGCTGCGCGACGATCATCATAAAACCGGTGGGCCTGCCCGATATGTTCGCGTGGAAGAAACTGGCGGACGGTTGGGCATGATCACGCCCCTTACCCACAATTTCTGCGAAGGCTGCAACCGCGTGCGTATGACAGCAACCGGCGAGCTTTATTTGTGTCTTGGCCAAGACGACAAGGTTTCTCTGCGCGACCTTTTGCGCAATGAAGGACCGGAAGCGGTCGACAAAATGCTCGACCACGCCATGGACATTAAGCCGAAGGGGCATGACTTTGTGATTGATCGCAACGTGCCGCAAAAAAGTGTCGGCCGACATATGTCGGTAACAGGCGGCTAGGCGCTAGCTGTCTTTTTCGTCGGACACAAATTCGAGCGGCAACGCAGTGGTGTATTTAATCTGCTCCATCGCAAAGCTTGAACTCACGTCACTCATGGACATTTCCGCAATCAATTTTTGGTAGAAGCGGTCATAGTGAGCAATGTCTGGCACCACAACGCGCAACACATAGTCGACATCTCCGCTCATACGATAGAATTCAACCACTTCGTCATGTGATTCAACAACGCGCGCGAAGTCTTTGAGCCATTTGTCATTATGCTGGTTTGTGCGCACAGACACAAAGACGGTTACCCCAGCATTCACCTTAGCGGGATCAAGAATGGCGACGCGGCGTTTGATCACGCCATCTTCTTCCATCTTTTGGATGCGGCGCCAACAAGGGGTTGTGGACAGACCAACCTTCTTACCAATCTCAGCAACAGGTGTGGTCGCGTCTTTTTGCAACAGCGCCAAAATTTTGCGATCAATCTTGTCCAACATAAAGCCCCCAAAGGCATTTCATTCCGATATCTAGCAAAACGATAGCTTAGATTAGAAACATCGACAAGATATTTGATTGATTGCAGAATTTTTTACCAAGACACTAGATTTTGAATTAAGCCTAGCAAGTCGAACCCGGGCTCTGATACGCCAGCATGTTTTCGCCAGTTTTCGGGCAACTCAAAATCTGACTGCCAAATACCGATCTCCCGCTGTTTGGCATATGCCTCAGCCAGCTCATAGTCGCCATAGCTAACTGCCCAGCCGGAAATCACCATCCAATGGCTCAAATCCTCGCCCTTAACGGTACATTTCGCTAAGTGTCTTCGATATTTGTCGCGACCTTCCGTGACACAGGCAACGCGGTTTTTGCCAACCTTGTCGACCAACGCGTCTTTAGCTGCGTCACCACAGGACCAGTTGTTCCCATTGAGCAAACATTGCTGTTTCAACTCCGGCGCATCAATGCCGACCAATCTGATGCTTTTGCCGTCAATTCGAATGGAATCCCCATCAACAATGTGAGCTAAACCGTTGATTGACCGGACTTCGGCGCGTTCGGAGATCACGACCAAAGCGATCAGTCCGGCGATAAAAATCGCCAACATCACTAGCAATTTCGCGCTGCGTAAAATGCCTAAAAATTTGTTTCGCAATCGCATTCGCGTAACCAGTGATTAACCATCATTGGCTAGTCTCTTATCAGGTTTCTTGCTCCGCAACGGACAAATTGTGAGTATTGCGTTTCATGTCCACAGCATCCACGCCGGATAACTCCGTCCTTTCCCGGTCGGCTACTCCACGGTCGCGACAGCGAACCGTTAGTGATGCTCGTCAACGCCTCACCTCCAGTTCTGGCACCAAAGCATCTTACGATTTTGAGCTTTTGAGCGAATACGCAAACACGCGCATTTCAAGCACATGGGCGATGCCGGTCTTGATT
>CAJXLH010000073.1 GCA_913055925.1 uncultured Maritalea sp.
CCTGCCCGGTCTGCGCGTCGAGGCGATGGCGCGGCTGACCGGCAAGACCGGTGTCGAGATGGAGGCGCTGACAGCGGCCTCCGTCGCCTGCCTGACGATCTACGACATGGCCAAGGCCATCGACAAATCCATGGTGATTGGACCAACACAGCTTGAAACCAAGTCCGGTGGCAAATCCGGCGATTACAAAAGAAGCTAAAACTCATGAACTTGCTCCCCGTCGAAACTGCGCTCAGAACCATTCTTGAGGCCATAACGACGCTCGACAGTGAACAAGTACCGCTGATGGCGGCAACCGGACGCGTATTGGCCGAAGACGCGAAAGCCACATTCTCGCAACCACCGTTCGATGGCAGCGCGATGGATGGCTATGCGGTAAAAACGGCCGATTGCGAAATCGACGCGACGTTGAGTGTCATCGGCACATCAGCGGCTGGCGAAAGCTTCGATGGTGAAGTCAAAGACGGCGAATGCACACGGATCTACACCGGCGCACCAATTCCAAAGGGCGCGGACGCGGTGATCATGCAAGAACATGTGACCCGCGAAGGCGATGCAATCACCATCAACGAAGCTGCAAAACTATCCCAGAACATTCGCTTCGCGGGCAATGATTTTGCGGACGGCGACACAGTTATTGGTTCGGGAACCAAACTGTCGCCATTTCATGTCACACTGGCTGCAGCGGCGAACTTCCCGTCTCTGACCGTGCGAAAAGCGCCACGCGTGACAATGGTCGCGACGGGCGATGAGCTGGTGACACCCGGCACACCACTTGGCAAAGACCAAATCATCGCGTCGAACGCCTACGGCTTGTTGCCGTTGTTGTCCGCGTATGGTGCCAAAGTGAAGGACAAAGGCATCATCAAAGATGAGCCGGAAACACTTAAAGCGGCGCTCAAAGCGGCACTGGACGAAGAACCCAACATCTTGATCACAACAGGCGGCGCAAGTGTCGGCGATCGCGATTATGTAAAACCTGTTCTTGAAGAACTCGGCGTGAAACTGGATTTCTGGAAGATTGCGGTGCGCCCCGGCAAACCACTCATGTTTGGCCGCCACGGCAAAACGCTGATCTTTGGCTTGCCCGGCAATCCCGTGTCCGCACTCGCAACAGCAACAGTGTTCGCTGTACCGGCGGTCAAAGCGCTGCAAGGACTGACAGCGCAGCATGATTTCGTTCACCTACCTTTGGCAAACGATTTGCGGAAAAACGGCCCGCGTGAGTTCTACCACCGCGCCAAGCTCACCCGTGAAACAGACAATCGCCTGATCGTCGACGCCTCCCGCGCCATCGACAGCGCCCACCTCTCCTCACTTTCAACCTGCGACTGCTTTGTAAAACAAGTGCCGTTCTGTGAAGGCAAAGCCGCAGGTGAATTAGTTGAGGTAATCATGCTGCCATGGGCTCTCTCCTAATTCACCCACAACTCTGTCTCAGGATAGAACTGCGACCAAGCGAACCAAAAGGCTTGGTGGCTTGCAAGTTCAGCACCCTCGGCATCAAACGCACGTAGGCCATCTGCTTCAAGCGCAAGTTTGACGTCGTCAAACACAACCTCGTTGCCGTTTTTCAAAGCCACAAAAGCTGCTGATCGTGGAAAGGCAATTGGCTGACCTGACGCGGTGAGCACACCAACAACGTCTTCATGGATAGGCAACCGCGGATCAACGTCGCCAACAGGAAAAATTGGACCGTTTGCATCACGGTTATTGCGGAAGTCGAAATCTCGCCCTAGTGCCAACGCTTCAACGAGAACCGTTGTTTCAGGGTGCGCTGCTTTCCATGCGCCCCAAGTGGACGTAACGACCGGAGCCTGCTTTAACTTCACGCCCTTTTCTGCAAGCGGGCCTGTGACTGCGTTTCCGCGAAAGGTGTCGAACACCGAGTGCGATGTGATGTCGTACATCACCTTGTTGGACCGGATTAGTAGGCCGGAAGTTCGCAATACCGGGCGATCAATGCCTTCCGGCAATTGATCAGTAAAATAAGCCTGCGCGGCTCCACAGAGCGTGCAATAAGGAATTGCGAGGTCACGTCCGCCAAGCGTGTCGTTGACCATCTCGCGTACTTCCATGATCCGGCGCGGATAGGCACGATATTCGCCATTTATGCCAATGCCGAATATGATGTCGTCGTCCTTTAGCCATTTGGCGTCGGAAGCGCTACTGGTCTCCGGATTGTCGGCGGCTGGAATGCAGTTGCAAGGCTCATCGGTGGTGTCGTAGGCGCGATCATCAATCAAAACTCCACCCCAAGAGACATGTCGCCAATCAATGTCACCATCGACAAATATCTTGTCCCAACCCGGCACGATGGTCGTAAAAATAGCGCGTTTGGTATCAAGGTAGCTCGGCGGCGCCGGAATTTTCCACGCGATCAGATGATCTGTGAGTTCGCCCCAAAAGTTTTGGCTCTCATATTCAAAGCCTAACAAGTGGGAAGCAGACATGGCCAGCTGGAAATCCAAGTCTCGTCCAGTGGCAAATCGCATTAGATCAGCGATCAGCCAAGCGATGCGCGGATCATTTGAGTTTGCGAGTAACTCTAGGGCTTGATTTTGCTCGCTACCCCATCCGCCGCCGCGTACGCTGTCTACGAATACAATCTGGATTGCTTGTTTCACCTCGTCACTAAAACTGCCTGTTGGCACTAAAGGCGGTTCGCCAAACTGCTCAATTGCATAGTCTGAAACAGTTTCTGATTGTTGCGCGTTTGCGGTGGTCACGATCATGAACACCAAAAAGGCAATTAGTAATGCAAATGTAGATTTCGAAGCATTGCCAAGCGAATAGATCATGTTTTCTCCCTCCAGCTCTAGTTTAGAGTGATAGGAAGAACGGCCAAACTGCGCCAATCACGCTTGCTCAGCAATCCGTGAGGAGTTGTTGAGATGGCGTACTTAGCCAGCCCCACCCAGCTTTTCAAGTAGCCGGCAATAGGCTACCTGGCCGCGCTCGAAATTCTTTAATCGAAAGAATTCGTTCGGGGCGTGCAGTTTCTCGTCGCCGACCGAAAACCCAAACATTGTGCCGGTGACGCCAAGTTCTTGCTGGAAAATGTTCATCACCGGAATTGAGCCGCCAAGCCGCGTAACATAAGGCGCCATGTCGTAGACTTCTTCCAGCACTTCGGTGGCGACTTGGCTGGCATTGTGATGACGTGGCACATGGAACGGCAGAGCGCTGCCCGGCAAACGCTTCACCTCCGCACGAACACCAACTGGTGTGTTGGCGTCGACATGTTCG
This sequence comes from uncultured Maritalea sp., assembly GCA_913055925.1. Lineage (GTDB taxonomy): Bacteria > Pseudomonadota > Alphaproteobacteria > Rhizobiales > Devosiaceae > Maritalea. The sequence continues at coordinate 3,250 of CAJXLH010000073.1, forward strand.
GCAATGCGCGCAAATATTTCATAAGGATGCTGTCCTTTTACAAGGCGGCAGGTGATTTTCACACTCGCTTCTGACGGGTGTACCGTTTTCGTGCCCTCGCCTTGGTAACCGCCCCAGATACCATTGACATCAAGGGTTGGGCGCGCCCACAGACGCTCATAAGTTGTATAACCTTCCTCACCGTGGATTTCGGTTACACCAAGTTCTTTGACATATTGCTCTTCATCAAAAGGCACGCACGCAATTTCCTCACGCTCTTCCTCGGTGAGATCTTCCACGCCTTCATAAAATCCATCGATGGTGATTTTGCCACTTAGGTCCTTCATTGACGCCACCAACTGACTGAGTGCCATCAAAGGGTTGGCGATGCCGCCACCGTGTAAGCCAGTATGTTGATCTGCATTCGGCCCTGAAAGTCTTATCTCAGCGCCAACAAGTCCCTTAAGGCCTACAACGATGTTAGGTTCATCGGCAGACCATTGCAGGCCATCGGCCGAATAAATCATGTCGCACGAAAACTTGTCCCTGTTTGCAGCGATAAAAGGCGGTAGATCGGGTGATCCAATTTCTTCTTGTCCTTCGAAGAAAAACTTTACATTCACCGGAAGCGCACCGGTGGTTTTCAATAGGGCCTCGGCAGAAAGGATGGGGATTAACATCCCTCCTTTATCATCCGACGCACCACGTCCGATGACATGTCCATCTTTGATGACTGGTTCAAATGGCGGATTGTCCCAAAGCTCAAACGGTTCCGCCGGTTGCACATCAAAATGCCCGTAAATCAAAATGGTCGGTTTGTCCTCGCCTGCGTGGAGCCAGTCGCCGTAAACAACCGGATGCCCATCAGTTGGCATCATCTCAACATTTTCAACACCAGCGGTCTTAAGCCGCGCGACCACCCATTCGCCAGCTCTTTCAACATCCGGGATGTTTTCAGGAGAGGCAGAGACAGAAGGAATGCGGATGAAGTCTAGTAGTTCATCGACAAAGCGTGGTTGGTTCTCTTGAAGATGTTCTTTCCAATGTGCCAAAGACTTGTGCCCCCCGAATGCTACTACTGTTTGGCTTCGCTGCCGAAAATGCTTTCCCAGATCGACATGTCATATTCCTCGATGGGTTCGGCACCTAAGCTTTCCAATAATGCATTTGTTGCATTTCTGGTATTCTTCCCCCAAAGGCCATCAATTACACCGGTATATAGCCCCTCATCTGCAAGTCTTTGCTGAAGGCGCTCTACACCGACATAGTCAACTTTCGCCAATTTGGTTCCACGGTGGACCTCGTCAAAATAGACAACTTGTTTTGGCGCTTCATCGACACTTTTAACTTTGATGTACCGAGAGATAAAACTCCGATAGATGCCAAACTTAAAGCGGTTCTTTTCGCCCTTATCGATGGTTTTGCCGTTATACTCATACATCTTTTTATTGTTCAAATAGATGTGGAGGTGGCCATCTTTTTCTGTCGAGAACTTCATATTTAGCAATATGTCATGCCACTTGCCTTTTAAGTCGTCAGCGTCGATGATTTTGCGCGTATGAAGCGTGCGGCCAAACCTTCCCGGCGGCGCAACATCTACTAGATAACCTTGGCTTGTCCATGACATGAGCCAAAAGACCGGATTATCTTGCTGCAACTGCCCGATATGCACTTTTGTCGGCCAAATGCTGGGCGTGTCCTCAGGGATAAAAAGTGAGTACGCAAACCAGTAATTATCACCATCAACGTGCAGATTGGTTCGCTGGCTAAGCTCGTGACGTTCGCGATCGTTTTCACAATCGTTCCAATCACTGTTTCGACCGCAATCACCCGGTCGAACTTCGAACCTAATGGCATTTTTACCGCGTCTTATAGGGTGTTCGCCCTCCGCACTTACGATCTTATAGCCATGTGACTTGAAGCCGATTGGCATTGACTTCCGCCAATTCGACTTGCTGCCCCAACCCGACGCAACATCAGTCGGCAGACTAACGTTAGAGTTTGCAACTCCCGATGCACAAAGAAGCGCTGAGACTAGAATTACTAACCCAAATCTTGTGGCTGAAAAATTCATGGAAGAAAGTCCTAAACGAAACAACAAAACCAGACCATTTAAGCGCTCAGTCCCGTTTAATTCAAGTCAGCAATTAAGAACCAAATCATTGGTGCTGGTTGTTAACGCCCAATCTGCAGCGACCGCTGCTAACTAAACGGGGCCAACCCAGGCAAACTCAACGTCGCAAAACACTATTGCAAATCATTTGCAAAAAACTTGTTGCAAGTGATTTGCAGTTGCACTAATGATTCTTATGAAGAGTTATTCGTTGATGGGGATCAAGACCAATGAAATTCAACAAGCCAATTTTGGCTGCCGCATTGATTGCGGCGAGCGCGTTTTCTGTGGCCACCACTCCGGCCCTTGCAAAGTTTAAGGCTGTTACAAGCTTCACCATTATCGCTGACATGGCCAAAAACGTTGCAGGCGATGTCGCTGAGGTTGAATCGATTACAAAGCCGGGCGCTGAGATCCACAATTATCAGCCGACGCCGCGTGATATTATCCGGGCGCAGGATGCAGATTTGATCCTCTGGAACGGCATGAATCTTGAGCTTTGGTTCGAAAAGTTTTTCGCCAACCTCAAAGACGTGCCGAGCGCTGTGCTTACCGACGGAATTGAGCCAATGGGAATTGCAAGCGGTCCATATACGGGCAAGCCAAACCCGCACGCTTGGATGTCACCGAGCGACGCGCTGATTTACGTCGATAACATTGCAAAAGCTTTCGCCGAGCATGACCCAGAAAATGCAGACACCTATTATGCGAACGCTGAAGCCTACAAAGCTGAGATCAACGCGGTAATCGATCCCATCCGCGCAATCATTGAGAGCATCCCCAAAGAAAAGCGCTGGTTGGTTTCAAGTGAAGGCGCGTTTAGCTACCTCGCCCGAGATTTCGGCCTGAAAGAGCTCTATCTCTGGCCGATCAACGCTGATCAGCAAGGCACCCCGCAACAGGTACGCGCTGTAATCGACCAAGTGCGTGCGAACAACATCACTGCTGTCTTTAGCGAAAGCACCATTTCCCCTGCTCCAGCGCAACAAGTTGCCCGCGAAACAGATGCGGAATATGCTGGCATTCTTTATGTGGACTCACTGACAGATGCAGATGGTGCCGTGCCAACGTTTCTTGATCTGTTGCGTGTAACTTCACAAACGATTGCGGATGGTTTGTCGAAATGAACGACCTCTCTGGGGTAAATCCAATTGGTGCCGTCAAAGGCCTGGTGGTCTCTGACGTCACCGTTACTTACCGAAATGGCCACACGGCCATCAAAGATGCGAGCTTTGAGCTACCGCGCGGCACCATCGCCGCGCTTGTGGGTGTGAACGGCAGCGGTAAGTCGACACTATTTAGGTCGATCATGGGTTTTGCCCCTGTAACCGAGGGTGACGTTACAATTCTCGGCAAGCCTGTAAGTGACGTCTTGAAAGAAAACCTCGTCGCTTATGTTCCCCAAACGGAAGACGTCGACTGGAACTTTCCCGTTTTGGTGGAAGATGTGGTGATGATGGGCCGATACGGCCATATGGGCTTTTTGCGACGACCAAAGCCCCAAGACCATGTGAAAATAGAAGAAGCGCTCCAGCGCGTGAACATGCAAGATTACCGCAAGCGCCAAATCGGCGAGCTTTCCGGTGGTCAGAAGAAGCGCGTTTTTCTTGCTCGTGCCTTGGCGCAAGAAGGTGAAGTGATCTTACTGGACGAGCCTTTTACTGGCGTAGACGTCAAAACAGAAGATACAATCATCGACTTACTGCGCGAACTACGTGACGAAGGCAAAGTCATTCTTGTTTCCACACACAATTTGGGCTCGGTGCCAGAGTTCTGTGACCGCACGGTGCTGATCAAAGGCACTGTCCTCGACTATGGCCCGACTGAAACGGTTTTCACCCAGGAGAACTTGGAAAAAGCGTTTGGCGGCGTGCTCCGTCACTTCGTATTTGGCGGCACCGATCTACATGACGACGAAGATCCGCGGAAAATCGCTGTCTTTACCGACGATGAACGCCCGCTTGTTATGTATGGTGATGACGACAAGATGGAGCACAGAAGCACCCAAGGGCCGCAAGACGATGATTGACCTGTTGCTTGAGCCCTTCTCCTACGGCTATATGCGCAACGCGATTTGGGTTAGCGCACTTGTCGGCGCCGTCTGCGCGTTTCTTTCTGCTTATCTGATGCTTAAAGGCTGGTCGCTGATTGGCGACGCATTATCTCACTCTATCGTACCAGGTGTGGCTGGCGCATATATGCTCGGTTTGCCTTTTTCAGTGGGCGCGTTCTTTTCAGGGCTACTGGCATCCGCGTCGATGCTTTTCCTCAATCAACGCACCAAGCTTCGGGAAGACGCAATTATTGGCCTAATTTTCACGTCCTTTTTCGGGCTTGGGCTGTTTATGATTTCGCTTTCACCGGCGTCGATCAACATTCAAACCATTATCCTTGGGAACATCTTAGCCGTAACGCCTAGCGACACATTGCAGCTGGTTATTATCTCAGTCGTGTCGCTCGCAGTGTTGTTCGCCAAGTGGAAAGACTTGATGGTCACATTTTTCGACGAAGAACATGCGCGCTCTATTGGCATCAACCCAACAGCACTAAAAATCATGTTCTTCACGCTTTTGAGCGCATGCACAGTTGCAGCGCTGCAAACCGTGGGCGCATTTCTGGTTATCGCTATGGTGGTCACACCCGGCGCGACTGCATATCTGCTTACCGATCGCTTTCCGCGCCTGATCATGGTCAGCGTGGCTATTGGCACGCTTAGTTCTCTCATTGGTGCCTATTCGAGCTATTTCATTGATGGCGCGACTGGAGGCATTATCGTTTGCCTACAAACAGCAATGTTTTTGCTGGCCTTTGTTTTTGCGCCAAAGCATGGCCTGTTGGCACAACGTAAGAAACGCTCGAATGCAGATGTTGAAAGCGAGGCAATATGACCGAGCTTTTCGATCTCTTGATGCAACCATTCCAGTTTGAGTTTATGCGCAACGCATTCATCATCTCCATATTGGTGTCTATCCCGGCCGCGCTACTATCCTGTTTTTTGGTCCTTAAAGGCTGGTCCTTGATGGGAGACGCGATTTCGCACGCTGTGCTCCCAGGCGTCGTTCTCGCCTATATCCTAGCAATACCGCTGGCCATCGGTGCATTTGTCGCCGGCATTTTCTGCGCCATTGCTACGGGCTACATCACCGAGCATTCTCGGGTAAAGGAAGACACGGTTATGGGCGTTGTTTTTTCCGGCATGTTTGGCCTTGGGATTGTGATGATCACAAAAATCGAAACCGACGTACATTTGGACCACATTTTATTTGGCGACATGCTTGGCATCGGTTTGGGCGATATCGTCGAAACTGGACTAATTGCTCTCGTCATTGCAGCATTCATTGCACTTCGGTGGCGCGATCTGCTGCTTTATGTTTTTGACCCGCAACATGCGAGCGCCATTGGGTTACCGGTCAAGTTTTTGCATTACGGGCTTTTGGCCGTGATCTCTTTAAGTGTTGTCGCAGCGCTGAAGGCCGTTGGCATTATTCTCGCCATCGCATTGCTTGTCGCACCTGGCGCTATCGCTTACCTGATTACGCGGCAAATTGGACCAATGCTCCTGTGGGCCTTTGCCTTGTCGGTCGGTTCAGCATTCTTTGGCGTTTATCTGTCCTTCTTTATCGACAGCGCCCCGGCGCCAACCATCGTTTTATTGATGACGGTGTTGTTCATTTTGGCATTTTTCTTTTCGCCAAACGCCAAGAAGCTCTCTGAAGCTTAAAGGGTCAGGATCCACTAATTTTGCTGAAATTGGTTGGATTGAATTTGTGCGAATACGAGGCGCGAGTGCGAGGGAGTACTTTTGTCCTTCAAGCACTTGCAACGAAATAGCTCGCGCAAATTCAACCAATCCATTGGACGCTTTGATATGACGGCGATCTACTTTGTCAAAGCGCTTGGTCGGGGAATACCCCGACTTGCGCGCTTTTCCGAGTATCTCTTGCCATATCAAACGCCAATTCAACATAATTAGTGGGTCCTGACCCTAGCTAACCCATCAGACAAAGAAAAAGGGGTGGCCCCTAAAGACCACCCCGATTTCCAAACGATTATCGTCTGAGGTGAACGTCACTATCATAATCCAAGCCAATGTCTTTGCGGATGTGAGCGCTTAACTCTGCATCCATGTAGATGGCTCGGACCTTACGTTTGTTGCTCCGCGCCTCTATAAATTTCATCATCATCTGAAACAAAGACGCTAATCGCTCGAAGTAATCTTGTGTTATTGCATGTTGTTTTTTCATGTCTTTTGCTCGGCAAAAGCTGGATAAAGCTTCGCCGCTCCTAATCTCTAGGTGTAAAATTCGAAATCACCGCACACGAAAACGCATTGCGCGACTAGGCGCACGATGGATTTGGGTTGGTTCAGCCTGTCAAATGACAGCCTGTCAGTTGGAAGAAATGTACTTTTGTCTGCGTCGGGCGACGCAAAAGCACGGTTGCGCTAGTGTTAAACCGGCAAATAATTTGCCGTGAGTGTGGTCGATGTTGCCATAGAGCACCTCCTGGCAATGCGGATACGAGTCGTACCCTTGGTTGATGATGCTGCTCTGTTACTTCGAGTTGCACAAAGTCGCAACCCCCTAGTGCGACATTTTGTCAATCACTAGATCGATGTTGCAAAAACAACACTTTGGGCTAACGCGAAATTCGATACAGGCCACCACGTTCAGAATCGATCAAAACGACAATTGAGCCATCAACTTGGTCAACATCTACGTCACGAACACGCGCGTCACCCTCAAAATAGCGGGCTTCTCCGCTGACAAGGCCATCTGTCAATTCGAGCCGCACCAGCGCTCGACTGGCTAAACCACCAATCAAAACATCGCCATTCCATTCAGGGAACATATCGCCCTCGTAAAACGCCATGCCAGAAGGTGCGATAACCGGGTCCCAATAATAAACGGGCTGCTCCATCCCTTCCATTTGGGTACGGCCTTGGCCAACCTCGGCGCCAGAATACTCCGTG
>CAJXLH010000074.1 GCA_913055925.1 uncultured Maritalea sp.
TTCTTGTTTTTGCCTGCCAACACTCAAAAGAGCAATTGCAAGCGAATCTGCCACCAAACGCCACAACGCCGCTTTGCCCAAGCCTGTTTCGTCTGCCAAAAGATCTACAAGTGGTGCTAACAATCGCTCGATGTTTTTCGCCAACGGAATTGGTGCGTCTTGTTTGCTGCAAACGGCAGCTTCTGCGTCGATTTTGACGTCAAACACGGTGTATTCGCCACTTTCGCCACCCTCTTCCCAGTAAACGGTTCGAGGTGCGAAAGCCAAGCCATTTGGCTCAAAATGCCGGATCCAAGCGCCGTGTGCAGCGAAAGCAGAAATGACAAGGCAGCATGACCAACTGATCCGCCCCATCAAGTACGCCGCCTTAAGCTTTTCATCGCCGGTTGGTTCTTTTTTTCCATCAACTCAAGCAAGGTTTTGAGTTGAGAACTTGTTAGACGGGACAACGAAATCTGCTCAGAACCGACTTTGCCCATCGTCAACTTCGGTATGGACTCTTCCTTCTGTTGAGAAAGCAAATGTCCAATTTTTTCAATAGCTTCGATCACATCAAATGCTCAACTTTGTGGCGCCTAGAAATTGGCATATATCAAAATGGATTATTATACTCAAGTTTTTTTGTTCGGCCTATTGATATTCAATTTTAAATATGACACTAGAAATCTAGTTAATTCAGGTCGCAGCGAATTTCTAACTGAAAAAGAGTAGTTTCATGACGAATCTCAAGCGACTTTCCCTCCTGTCGACCCTTGTCGCGGTGTGCGCTCTCGGCACACCAGCACTGGCACTTGAATGTAAAGCAGGTCAGCGCCCGTTCTCACATGCAGAGGGCGAGACATGTATTCCAAAAGACCCGCAACGGATCATTGGATTACATGATCAAACCGTCACCCTCGCCCTTGTGGAATTGGGCGCGCCCGTAGTCGGTTCAATGGGACGTGTGCAAAAGAAAGACAATAGCCTCTACATGCGATCCGTAGACATGCTCTTCGGCCTAGATTTCGAGAACTCGAACATCGAATATGTCGGCACATGGGATGCCATGGATTTCGAAAAAATGACGGCATTGAAGCCTGACTTGATCATCGGCAGACCGTACGATGCTGAGGCACAAGAAAAATACGCAGCAATTGCGCCAACTATCTACATCGACAATGACCCGAAAGACCCAATGGCATTCGCCCGCCAAATCGCGGACGCAGCCAACAAAATCGATGTTTATGAAGGCGAACTAGAACTTTACAAGGCGAACATCGAACGCGCGAAATTCGCCCTACCAGCAGCGAACGGTGCAGTTTATGCCAAAGTGCAGGGCTGGGAAGGCAAACTCAACATTTATGCTGGCTATGGCGGTCTGACCAAAGTTTTGGCAGATCTTGGATTTAAGCGAACAGCGTTTGCGCAAGAACTGAGCGACAAAGGTGTGGCATGGGGCGAAGAAGTTAGCGCCGAATTGCTGCCGCAACAGCAAGCTGATTACATCTTTGACACATATTCAATTGCTTATGGCGATAGTTTTGCGACACCTGGTGAGCGGATGGAAGAAGTACTGCCAACTTGGTGCAGCGTTCTCACGGCATGTGCAGAAGGCAAATACATCATTTTGCCGCGCGAATTGAGCACCGGTTTCTCATTCAAGCAACTCAATATGCTGATCCATTTGGTCACAACGAATGTGGCGCGCGCAGGTTCTTAGAACGCTCGGCCTAAAGACCATTTCTCATTTCTCAACAATCGCAACAAAGTCTCCTTCTAAAATGGCGACTTGCGGCAAATATTTGGATTTCCAACATGAAGACCATCATTATAACAGTCGTTGCAATGCTATTAAGCGTGATCGTGCAAACAAGCGCAACGGCCCAAGATTTCCCTTTAACAATCGAACATAAGTTCGGCTCAACCACGATCGATCAACAGCCCGAGCGTGTCGCCTCAATCGATTATTCGGGCGTTGATAACCTATTGGCGCTCGGCGTGCAGCCGGTCACTATCCGATATTGGTTCGGCGAAAACGAAGGTATCTTTCCTTGGGCGGCAGACCATCTCAATAGCTCTCCAATTGTTCTTAAAGGCTTAGACTTTGAACAAATCGCAGCTGCCAACCCTGATGTAATTATCGCTATCGCGTCGGGCATCACCAGCGAAGAATATGAAAAGCTCAGCAAAATTGCGCCGACCGTCGCCGTTGCGCCCGGCATAGGTGATTTCGCCATGCCGTGGGACGCGCGCGCACTTATGGCAGGCAAAATTGTCGGCAAAGCAGCGGAGGCACAAGCAAAGGTTGATGCGCTAAAAGCAAAATTCAAATCTGCCGCCGACGCCAACCCGCATTGGCAGGGTCAATCAATGGCGATTTCATTTTTCTACGATGGTCTGCCGGGCGCCTTCACTTCTGTAGATACGCGATCTCAAGTGTTGGCCGAGTTCGGCTTCGTGGTGCCAAAAAACATCGATGAACTCGCAGGTGAAGGCAAGTTCTGGACGCCCTTCTCTGAGGAGCAAATTGAATATCTCGACACAGACCTCTTGGTTTGGACCTTCTCCGGCGATGAGGGACGCGACACCATCTTGAACTGGAAAGGCCGCGAGTTCCTCGCACCTTCAAAAGAAGGCCGCGAACTATTCCTTGGTGACGGACCACGCGCCGCGTTCAGCTACGGCTCCCTGCTCAGCCTAGATCATTTGGTCGACGAACTGGTGCCTATGCTCGAAGCCGCGACAGACGGCGACCCAACAACCAACAAAGACAATCGATAAGAAATTCAACACGTTGGCGCAAACATTGTGCGCCAGCGCTCCCCCTCTGACGAGCTGTATGGGATTAATCAACGATGGCACAACTCAATGCGCAAAAAGCTTTCGAAATACTAGATCGTCAAATCTACGTCGACTCATCGGCAGCGCCTGCCCTAGCTGTCAATTCCGTTTACGGTGGATATGGCGAAACCACCATTCTCCAAAATGTCAGTTTGGATATCCCTGAAGGGAAAATCACAATTTTGGTCGGCCCAAACGGCTGCGGAAAATCGACGCTTCTGAAAACGATCGCGCGCGTACTTCAGCCAGAAAGTGGTGAAGTGCTGCTTGGGGACAGAAACGTCCATAAAATGCCCACCAAATCTGTAGCGCTTGAGATGGCCTTACTGGCGCAAGGGCCAATTGCGCCGGAAGGATTGACGGTTAGAGAGCTTGTCGCACAGGGTCGTTTCCCGCACCAATCCTTTCTTCGCCAATGGACAACCGAGGACGCGAGAGCCGTGGACGACGCTATGGCCGCGACCGACATTATTCAATTTGCCGACCGGCCTGTGTCATCTCTATCAGGCGGGCAACGTCAACGCTGTTGGATCGCGATGTCTTTGGCGCAGGACACTGACATAATTCTCCTTGATGAACCCACAACGTTCCTTGATCTCAAGGTGCAAGTGGACGTTATGAACCTCCTCACGAAAACGGCCCGAGATGCCCACAAAACAATGGTCGTGGTGTTGCACGAGCTAAACATCGCCGCGACTTACGCCGATAAGCTGGTGATGATGCGCGACGGTGAAATCGTTGCAAATGGAGATGTTCAAGAGGTGTTTACAGCCGAAAACCTCAGGTCAGTATTTGATCTGGATGCCAATGTAATCGTCGACCAACAAAGCGGTCGCCCCGTTTGTGTGCCGGTGATCGCGAGATAGATCATGGCAACTGCAAACACAAATCTAAGATTGGCAGGCGAATCCTCGCGCGCACTCATGTGCATAGGCGCAATCATCTTCTTTTTTGCGCTGCATATTTCAGTTGGCGCAAAACACATTCCGCTCGCCAATGTTTTTGACGCTTTCTTGAGCTACGATGCAAAGGTTTTTGACCACATCGTCATCTGGGACTTGCGCTTGCCCCGCGCCATCATTGCCTTGGTTGTTGGAGCTTGCCTCGCTGTTTCCGGCGCTTTAATGCAAGGCGTCACGCGAAATGCCCTCGCCGACCCTGGATTACTCGGCTTGCTTTCAGGCGCATCCTTTGCCGTTGTGATTGGTTACTATTTTTTTGGCTCCACGGTCATGCCGTTTTTGCCGATGCTCGCTTCAGCCGGTGCTTTGGTGGCCGCCTGCCTTGTTTGGTGGATCGCTACAGCCGCTCCGGGTGGCGCTCGTCCGCTGACGCTCATCCTTTCGGGCGCTGCCGTGACAGCGTTTCTCGCCGCCATCATTTCAGGCGTGCAATTACTCGATCAAGATAATTTCCAAAACCTACGTGTTTGGCTAACAGGGTCCATTTCCGGGTCCCGTTTTGAGGTCCTGTATTGGTGCACTCCTTGGTTGATCGGCAGTTCGGCGATCACGCTTTATGTTGCGCGCCAAGTGACATCTCTCGCAATGGGGGATGAAGTTGCCGTTGGTCTTGGCGTCAATGTGGCCAAGATAAAAATGCTCGTCTTGTTAGCTGTCGTCGGCCTTACCTCATGCGCTGTCGCTTTGGCTGGCCCCATGGGATTCATCGGCCTCGTTATTCCCCATGTGGTCCGGCTTTTTGTCGGCACTGATTATGCGCGCGTTGTGCCGTATAGCGCTCTTGTTGGGGCTGCCTATTTGTTGTTGGTCGATATTGTCGCGCGCATGGCCTTGGCGCCGGTCGAAATTTCAACCGGACTTGTCACTTCCTTGTTGGGCGCTCCCTTCTTTGTTTGGCTGGTGAAAGCAAAACTATGAACAACTCACTGACTATACGTGCGTTCAACGAACGCTTCGCCGTCCTGTTGCCGGTGCGCGCAATTTGGGTTTTGTTGGCTTTGGTTGCGGCAATAGCAATTGTCGTCATTTGGTCACTAATGACAGGCAGCTATCCGCTAACAGTAACCCAAGTCATCGAGATATTGCGCAATGCGCCGGACGGTAAAACAGGCACCACTATTGTTTGGGAGTTCCGTTTTCCGCGAGCGGTCGTTTCGGTCATGGTCGGCGCGCTGCTGGCGCTATCCGGCGCGACTTTGCAAAATGTCACCAGAAACCCTTTGGCAGACCCTTCATTGGTGGGCGTATCCCAAGGTGCGAGCTTTGCGGTGGTCTTCCTGACCATTTTGATGCCAGAAGTAGGCTATTACTATAGGCCACTTTACGCTTTTGGCGGCGCACTTGCTGTCGCCGCCCTCATCCAATGGATTTCTGTGCGAAAAACGGATGGCGCCACCATGCGCTTTATTTTGACAGGCGTTGGCGTCGCGGCATTCATCTCTGCAGGCACATCCGCCATGCTGACCTATGGCGATATTGACCGCGCTATGACTGCACTGGCGTGGCTCGCGGGGTCGGTACACACATCTAATTGGAGTGATGTGTGGATCACATCTGTTTGCTTTGCCCTATTGCTGCCGGTTCTTCTATGGGCCTCGCGCCCCATGGCTGCAATGCGCATGGGCCCCGACGCAGCGACGGGACTTGGCGTTAATGTCAAATGGGGGCGAATTGGGTTGATTACGCTGTCTGTGGCTCTAGCAGCAATTGCCGTATCTGCCGTTGGGCCGCTCGGCTTTGTCGGCCTCATCGCACCGCATGTGACGCGGCGTCTTGTTCATGCCGGCGTTGGGCTACACCTAGCCATCACCGCAGCTGTTGGTGGCTTGCTCGTCGCCTCAGCGGATCTGATCGGACGCGCCGCTTTTGCACCAGTGCAGATCCCCGCAGGCATCATCACCGCTGTTGTCGGCGTACCAATTTTCATTTGGCTGATTTTGCGTCAAAACGAAAAAGGGGAATTATGAGCGAAGTTATATGCTGGAAATCAACAATTAGAACGATAAATTGTAGATACGAGCAGCATTTGCCCCAAAGATTTTTCGTTGCACATCTTCGGGTTCTTCACCAATAATAGCCCGGGTTATATCGATCCAATCGGGCAAATCCTTGGCCATATTCACTACAGGCCAATCACTACCCCAAACACACCTATCCGCACCGAATTGTTCAACCACAAATTCAATGTATGGGCGAACTGCGCTCAAGCGGTCTTGGTCTGGACCGCAATAGGCAACAACACCGGAAATTTTGCAGGCCACATGATCCATCTTTGCAAGTTCCGATATTCGTAACTTCCAATCATTCATATCGCCTCCTGCAATATTTGGCACACCGCAGTGGTTAAGGATGAGCCGAGTGTTGTCGCAAACACTCGCGAGCTCAATGGCAACGCCGAGCTGACTTTCCAAAAAACACATGTCGAACGTTTTGTCCGATTGTCCGATCTTTTTGACGTTTTCTCTGAATGTCTGATTTTGTGAAACGCTATCATCAACAACATGCAAGATGCGACGATAACCACATACAAGCGGATCGAGCGATGTTTGCTCAATCCACTCGTCAAACTCTTCCTCATACTCAGGAAATGCCGCGGCGATCACACCAGCTGTATTGTTGTTCTCGGATGCGGCGAGACTAAGCGCGAACTCGGTTTCCGCCCGATAAAATGCTTCATCGACACCCGTTTCCATGAAAATGGATGCTTCAACATGGTCGCCAACGAGCGTCGCATAGGCTTCCACATCATATTTTGTGTCAGCGAGTACCGCGATGTCTTTCGCCCAAGAATAGGAAAAGTGCTCCGGATACATTAAGTGCTGATGAGTGTCGATAAACTGAAGCATTTACTCCTCCATTAGCCCTGAACTACCTTTTGCGTCTGCACGCCAAGCCCATCAATGCCAAGTTCCATCGTGTCTCCTGCCTTAAGGTAAACGGGTGGGTTCTGGCCTAAGCCAACGCCAGGTGGTGTGCCTGTTGAGATAATGTCGCCTGGCTGTAGGCTCATGAATTGGGACACATACGACACCAGATGCGCAACGCCATAGACCATGGTTTGGGTGTTGCCGTTTTGATAGCGGTGGCCATTCACGTCCAGATACATGCCTAGGTTTTGCGGGTCGTCTATCTCGTCCCGCGTGACCAAATATGGACCGATCGGTCCGAAAGTGTCGGCAGACTTGCCTTTTACCCATTGCCCCTGCCGTTCAATTTGAAATTCGCGTTCAGACAAATCGTTTACAACGCAATAGCCAGCGACATACTCAAGAGCTTCGCGTTCATCGACATATTTTGCCGATTTTCCAATAACAACACCGAGCTCAACTTCCCAATCTGTTTTTTCCGATCCTCGTGGGATTTCAACCGTGTCATTTGGACCCACAACCGCAGATGTTGCTTTCATGAAGATGACGGGCTCAGAAGGCACATCCAGGCCAGATTCTGCAGCATGGTCGGCATAGTTGAGGCCAATACAAATGAATTTCCCTACGTGGCCGACGCATGCGCCGATACGTTCGTTGGAATCCAGTATGGGGAGTGTTTCAATGTCTAAAGCCGCTATCCTACCAAAAGCCTCGTCCGATAGATTGCCGGCAGACAAATCGGCTATATGGTTAGATAGATCACGGTAAAGACCATCTTTGTCCAGAATTGCTGGCTTTTCTTGACCCAACGGGCCGACGCGAAGAAGTTTCATTTTGTCTTTGTTCTTTCTCTAAATGGTCCAACCGCCGTCAATGGCGAGCGCCTGACCTGTTGTGTAAGCGGACAAATCGCTGGCCAAATAGGCAACCAATTCCGCAATCTCTTCTGGTTCACCAATACGCCCCATAGGTTGTCTGGCGATAAATTGTGCGCGTGCTTCATCATAATTGCCGCCCGCCGCAAGTCTCTCTTCGAGCGAAGGTGACTGCACGGTGCCAGGACAAATTGCATTGCATCGTATGCCATTGGTTACATAGTCTGCGGCGATCGATTTCGTGAGGCCAATCACGGCGGCTTTAGAAGCACTGTAGGCGCAACGGTTTGGCACGCCCTTTAAGCTAGATGCCACAGACGACATATTGATGATTGATCCGCCGCCGTTGTCCAGCATCGCCGGTAAAAATGCTTTGATCATGCGGTACATTGCGGTGACATTCAGATCGAATGAGAAGTCCCAATCTTTGTCATAGCCGTCCAAAATAGAGCCGTTAGCAACAAAACCAGCACAGTTAAACAAAACGTCCACCGCACCAACCTCGTCTGCCAGAGTTTTGATTGCGTCGGGATCAAGAACATTCAACACGTGAATTGTACAGTGGGTCTCCTTTTGCAGAGACGCCAATCCATCCTGATCAATATCGGTTGCGATAACACTTGCACCTGCTTGTGCAAGTCGAAGAACGCTTGCGCGCCCAATACCTTGCGCCGATGCGGTGACAAGACAGGTTTTTCCTTTGAGATTTTGCATTATTTCACTCTCTATGCATTCGGCAAACAAGCCGGGCCGATGGGTTCAAAACTCTTGTAAGTCAGCACAAATTCGGTGTGCCCAAGTTCTTCAGAACATGTCATCCGCCCACGCCCGACAGCGCGTACTAAATCAAATATTTCTTCGCCCACTTGGGAAAGTGAAGCCGCACCATCAAGAATCCGTCCAGCATTGATATCCATGTCCTCGGAAAGGCGAGAATAGGTGAGCGGATTGGCACAAACTTTGATGACTGGCGAGATAGCGGAGCCGACGACAGAACCCCTCCCCGTCGCGAACAAAATCACGTGGCAACCACACGCGATCAGTTCCACAATTTCAGCATTGTCGACGATGTTCGGAAAGCCAAAGCGAACTTCACCGTCAGGCACCACATCAAGCAAATAAAGTCCGCCTTGCGGTGGGATATCACCAGGTTTCAACAAACCAGAAATCGTAGAACGGCCACTCTTTGCGTAAGCACCCATCGATTTTTCTTCGATGGTCGATAAGCCACCGTCCGCATTGCCGGGCGCGAAGCTCGGATAGCCGAGCGTTTCATAGTAACGCGCCGCTTTCTCGATTGATTTAGAAAGCTCTTTGCCCAGTTCTGGAGTTGCAGCACGAGATTCCATAATCGCTTCGCAGCCGATCAACTCGCCGGTTTCTTCAAAAATGCATGCAGCGCCTTGTTCAACTAAATTGTCGAAAGCACGTCCAATTGCTGGGTTCGCAGTCAAACCACTTGTGCCATCAGACCCGCCACAAATGGTGCCCACCACAAGTTCAGAGATCTCCATTGGAACTGTTGGCGTTTCAGCAAGTACCTTTTGGGTTTCTTCGACCCATTTGACCCCTTTTTCAACTGAAGTGCGCGTGCCGCCCTCTCCTTGAATAGTCAGCACTTCTACGGGACGATCGCTCTGCGCGACGGCATCTTTGAGCTTGAGCTTGTTGAACCCCTCACAACCCAGGGAAACCAACAGCACAGCACCAACATTAGGGTGTGTGCAAAGCCGTTCCATCATCGATTGCGCGTATTCGTTCGGGTAACAACCCGGAAAGCCAACCACCTGAACGTCCTGCGGTGCAAAATTTTGGGAAATCGCGCGCGCGACATGGTGTGCACATTCGACCAAATAGACCACTAACGTGACGTTTCGGATGCCTTTTCGGCCATCTGAACGGAGATAACCATTCATGCTTTTTTCTCTCCGCCTAATCCTGCAAGCTCTGTATTTGCGAGATAGTTCGAGTTCATATTGTGCACATGGACCAATTGTCCCACGGCAATGTCGACGCTTGCGGTCCCAATCACCGCTCCATATTTCACGATGCTGTCACCTTTTTTGATCTCTTGACGTGCAACCTTGAAACCAATTCCTGCGTTTCGGTCTAAACGGACATACTCGCCATTCACCGGGATCGCCTCCCCGGCCCGAATTGGCCGCGCTACGCCAAGAATATTGTCCTGTTCGTCCAACAAAATCAGACGGTTATCGGTAATTTTGTCTGCGTTGGTGTCACTCATAAATTACACTCTCTCACCTGTGCAGTTGTCGATGAAATCCCAATCAAACTCGATCCCGAGGCCTGGGCCATCAGGAAGTTTCGCTACGCCGCCTTCAATGTCGATTGGCTTTTTCAAACCGAGATCAAATGTTTCTGTGGGTGTTAGAAGCTCAAAATAACTGTTGTTAGAAATCGCTGCGCAAACATGCAGGTTAACAAGCTCCAATGGGTGAAAAATCGTCGAGTGCAACTCGCACCGTGCGCCGAAGCTTTCGGCAAGGTGGGCTGTTTTTAAAACTCCTGTTACGCCGCCCGACCATGAAACATCTGCCCGCACTGCATCAATTGCATTTGTCGCGAGATATTCTGCAACACTATACGGATGCTTGGCCAAGACTTCTGCGCCAACGATCGGAATGTCCAATGTTTTCGTTAGTTTTCTAAGAGCCGCTGGGTTTTCGTCAGCAACAGGTTCCTCCAGCCACAAGTAGTTCAGTTTCTCCAGCTCGCGACCAAGTTTTACTGCTTCTTCAAACGTGTAAGGAGCG
>CAJXLH010000075.1 GCA_913055925.1 uncultured Maritalea sp.
TACACCTTCGGCAAAAAAAGCCGTTCGCAAGATTGAGCGCCGCACTGAAGTAAACAAGGCTCGTCGTTCACGTATGCGTACTTTCGTTCGCAAAGTTGAAGAAGCGATTGCTTCTGGCGATAGCGCTGCTGCAAAAACTGCATTGCAAGCTGCTCAACCAGAAATTACACGCGCGGCGCAAAAAGGCATCGTGCACAAAAACAATGCGTCACGTAAGATTTCTCGTCTTTCAAACCGCATTAAGGCACTCGGCGCGTAAGTAAAACGCATCACCGAATTTGCTTTTGAATTAAGCCGTCCTTCAGGGCGGCTTTTTTGCGTTTGTGGCTAATTATTGCTCAAAGGCGGAGGCGCCGCTCACGGCCCTAAGGATTGTCGAAATATGTGCGACAATTGAATGCAGCGTTTAACAATATGCGACATTCAATCCTTGCTGTTTCACGCACTGGTTGAACCTATTGAATCTATTCATAAAATTGTCACAACAAGATTCGCGTATATAAATTTCATTATTTAGAACAATGACTTAGATTGTGTCGCATTGGGTGACTATTGGGTGACAAACAGTGCCAAATGAGTTGATCCTTAACAAAAGGTAAATTTTTTTTGGGAGTGAGTTTTTCACTTGAATTTCGATTCATTAAACAAATCCAAGCGCTTACAGATCGGCAGATTCTTGTGGGGCCGCCAACCCAAAATGAGCGATAAGAGTCAAGAGGGTTTTTCAACGATTCACCGGTTGAATCAAACCGTCTGCTAGGGCTAAAATGCAGGTGTTGAAAGTACAGCAAGCGGCAGTTCTACTATACTAAAGAACTGTTCAGCATCACGGGGGCCGATTATAATGCGTACACAGTGGAAAGAAGCGTCAAAAGCTAGATTTCACAGATCTCATTTTAGAAGTACGCAACCCCATAGCTAGCTGAGTGGCTCAACACATTAGTAGCAAGTAAAGCGGCGCGGATCGCGCCATATCTAAAGTAAATTCTAGTCTTTTTGCTCGTTGAATACTTTCAGCGGACGGGAAAGCTATGCCTAGTATCCGCTGGGCAGTGATCAAAGTGTGTAAATGCGGTGGCACTTTGATCTTCATCAATGAGGCATAAATGGATCAAGTGAATATGTTGGCGCACGGTACCGAGAATGATGACACAAAGCATCACGATGGCGCGGCAACACCAACTCAAATTAAACGGGGCGAAACTGAAATGGCGGCATCAGGGGGCAACCAAAGTGAACTTTGGGCGCGTGTAAAAAAGCGACTTTGGGCAAGTGTTGGCGAAGACGTATATAATTCGTGGTTTGCACGATTAGAGCTAGAAGAAATTGACGAGGATTTGGCGCACCTTTCCGTGCCGACTCGCTTCTTGTGTTCTTGGATCATGTCCAACTATCAGGACCGCATCACAGAAGCTTTCCAAAGCGAAGACCAAGAAATTCAAACGCTGCGCATTACTGTGCGCGTCAATGGCAAGGTAGAAACAAAGTCTGCGTCTCGGGGTAATGAAGAGCAGGCGACGGAGAAAGCGCCAATACAAGCGGTGCCGGCGACAATCCGTACCGGCGCAAAACATAATGCCCGCGTCAGACAGGGCGATGCGCTTTCCGGTTCTGCGCTTGATCCAAAACTGACCTTTGAAACCTTTGTGGGTGGCACAGCCAACGAAATGGCATTGGGTGCTGCCAAGCAAGTGGCACAAGCTGTTTGCCAGAACACCGTGATGTTTAATCCCGTTTACATCCACTCATCAGTTGGGTTGGGTAAGTCTCACCTGTTGAATGCGATTGCTTGGGCAGCTGGTGGCGCGGATCGGTCTCGCAATGTGGTCTATCTCACAGCAGACCATTTCATGTATCACTTCATCTCTGCTGTTCAGCGCCAATCGGCGATCAGCTTTAAAGAATGGCTGCGTTCAATCGATGTGTTGTTGATCGACGATATGCAATTCCTTCAAGGTAAGTCCGTCACCGAGTTCGGTCAGGCTCTCAATGCTTTGCTTACTGGGGCCAAGCAAGTCGTGGTTGCGGGTGACGCACCGCCAAGCGAACTTGAAATGCTCGACGAGCGTTTGCGCTCTCGTCTTTCTGGTGGACTAGTGGTGCCCATTCGTCCGCTCGACGAGCAATTGCGTCGCGCTATTGTTGAAAAGCGTGCTGAACAAGCCATCGCGAAATATCCTGGCCTGCATATTCCAAGCCAAGTGCTCGATTATGTTGCGAAAAAGATCATCTCGCACGGTCGCGACCTCGATGGGTCAGTGAACCGTCTTGTAGCGGCGAACCAACTCACGGGCGAACCGGTGACCATTGAGTTGGCAGAGAAAGCCCTTCACGATTTGATGCGTAGCCGCGACACGCGCCGCATTAAGATCGATGAAATCCAAGCCATGGTCGCCAAGCACTTCAAAGTGTCAAAGCCAGACCTATTGTCATCACGTCGCTCGCGTTCAGTGGTGCGTCCGCGTCAAATCGCAATGTATTTGTCGAAAATGCTGACCTCGCGGTCATTGCCAGAGATCGGCCGTCGCTTTGGTAATCGCGATCACACCACAGTGCTCCATGCTGTGCGCAAGGTCGAACAACTGATGAATGAAGATAATGGTTTTGCGCAAGAGGTCGAACTTTTAAAGCGCATGATCGAAGACTGATCCAAACCATAATTAAGTCTGATAAAGGCCCCGACATGTTTCGGGGCCTTTTTGTTATTCGTCTTTCTCGGTGATATCGACAATCTCTGTAACGGCTTTTTGGACCAATTTCACGCGACCGGATTTCACGAGCGCATCGCGCAAAACATATTCGATCTGCGCATTTAAGCTGCGCAGATCATCATCGGCCCATCGCTGCATGGCGTCCATAACTTGAGGCGATATCCTTAAGGCGAACGCTTTTTTTGAAGCCATTTTGGTTCCCTAGTAGATCGTTCCTGTGTTGACCACCGGTTGCGCGTCATGCTGGCCGCACAATACTACGAGCAAATTGCTGACCATTGTAGCCTTGCGCTCGTCGTCAAGTTCAACAACTTCTCGTTCCGAGAGTTGCTGCAGTGCCATCTCGACCATGCCAACCGCACCTTCAACAATCTTTTCACGCGCATCTACAATGGCGCTGGCTTGCTGACGCTGCAACATGGCGGCTGCGATTTCCTGTGCATAGGCAAGGTGCGAAATGCGTGCTTCCACCACTTCAACCCCAGCTTTGTCGAGACGCTCCTGCACTTCATGCTTGAGCATGTCCGCAACTTCAATCGGGTTCGCCCGCAATGACACCGCACCATCGTCATGGCTGTCTTTCAGATCATAAGCGTAACGGCTCGCAAGGGTCCGCAAAGCAGCTTCGGTTTGTACAGCGACAAAGTCCTGATAGTTGTCGACTTCAAAAATCGCCTCTGCCGTATCCGTTACGCGCCACACAACAATTGATGCGATTTCGATCGGATTGCCATTTGCATCGTTCACTTTGGATTTGCCGCTTTCGAAATTGCGCAGGCGGAGTGATACCGGCAAACGTGGGTGGCATAGCGGTATGATCCAGCGAAGTCCCTCTTGATTTAGTGTGCCGTGATAGGCACCAAACAGTACAAGGACCCGGGATTCTTTTGGTTGGACCATCACAAATCCTGCAGCAAAGAAAAAGCCACCTGCCACACAAATCACGATTAACGGCACAATTACGGCTGGCCCCGCATCCGAAACAATGCCCATAACAAAGCTATAAAATGTTGCCGCGACCCACACAATGGTAACCGCAATCATCGGATAGCCGGAAATTGACCAAGCTGTTTTTTCGTTCATCGTTTATCCCCAAATTGATATCATAATGATATCTATATAGTGTCACGTCTGGCAATTGCAAGATTTTGCGGCAAGATGTGGCAAATTTGGCTGATTTAATTCGTGAAATCATGCGTTTTCGCTTGCCTTTTTCATTGCAAAAGGCCAATTTCCTTGTCCCGAAGCGCATGAAAATAGCGCCGGGCACGAGACGAATGATTGGGAGCAGTTGAGCAAATGAAAGTCACGCTAGAGAGAAATCACCTTTTGAAATCCCTCGGCCATGTGCATCGCGTCGTAGAGCGCCGCACGACATATCCCATTCTTTCAAACGTTTTGCTCAAAGCGGCTGACGGTGAATTGCAGTTGCGCGCAACCGATTTGGATATCGAAGTCACCGAATCTGTGCCAGCAATGGTTGGAACAGCGGGTGTAACCACGGTTCCTGCGCATACGCTTTACGAAATCGTGCGCAAACTTTCTGATGGCGCGGAAGTCAATTTGGAAGTTGATGGCTCTGGCGATCAAATGTCAATCACATCGGGCCGTTCGAAGTTCAATTTGGCCTGTCTTTCCGCCGACGGTTTCCCAGATTTGAAGTCTGGCGATTTCTCGCACAACTTCACCCTTAAGGCAGGCGCGCTAAAGCAGCTTATTGATTGCACACAGTTTGCGATCTCAAGCGAAGAAACACGCTACTACCTTAACGGTATTTTCTTCCACACTATGGATGACGGAAACGGCGTCATTCTGCGCGCTGTTGCAACAGACGGTCACCGTTTGGCCCGTGCACAAGCGAGCGCCCCAGATGGTTCGCAAGGCATGCCGTCCATCATTGTGCCGCGCAAAACCGTTGCCGAAATTCAAAAGCTCCTTTCGG
Organism: uncultured Maritalea sp.; assembly: GCA_913055925.1. Classification (GTDB taxonomy): domain Bacteria; phylum Pseudomonadota; class Alphaproteobacteria; order Rhizobiales; family Devosiaceae; genus Maritalea. The sequence goes on from CAJXLH010000075.1 coordinate 4,654, forward strand.
GCGACGATGATGATGTAGCCATTGAATTGTCCGATACCAAAATCCGTTTTGAAGTGAACGGTGTTGTTCTCTTGTCAAAGCTGATAGAAGGGACGTTCCCAGATTACGAGCGCGTTATTCCGCAAAATAACGACAAAGAGCTCAAGGTTAACACCGCCACCTTCAAGCAAGCCGTAGATCGTGTGTCGACCATCGCATCAGATCGCGGCGGCAAGGCCGTAAAGCTCGCACTGGGTGACGGGCTTTTGGAAATGAGCGTGACCAACCCAGATCACGGCACAGCACGCGAAGAGCTGCCGGTGTCGTTTGAAGATGAGGGCTTTGAAATCGGCTTTAACGCACGATACCTGCTCGACATCGTCGATCAAATCACGTCAGACGATGCGATCTTCATGCTATCAGATGCGGGTTCGCCAACCATTGTTCAATCAGAAGATGACAGCGACGCGCTATATGTTCTGATGCCAATGCGCGTGTAGAGTGTCACAAAGACGTCCCTCCACTCATCATATCTCGCGGTTGCGGCTCACTAATTTCCGCAACTATGCCAGCGCGGCGCTGGACCCGACCGATAAGCACGTGGTGCTGACCGGCCCCAACGGCGCGGGCAAAACCAATATTTTGGAAGCCGTATCACTGCTCACGCCCGGGCGTGGTTTGCGGCGCGCCAATTTTGAAGCGCTCGCCCTGCATAACGGCGGTGGTGATTGGGCGGTCGCTGCAACCATTGAGACCGCATATGGCGCTGTTGATCTTGGCACGGGTCAAGACGGCCCCGATCAATCGGGACGCCGCGTGCGCATTAATGGCGCGGCAGCAAAGTCTGTTGATCAACTCGGCGAATATCTGCGCATCCTTTGGCTCACGCCCGCACAGGACGGGCTTTTCACGGGTCCCGCAGCAGATCGTCGACGCTTCTTTGATCGGTTGGTGCTGGCGCTGATCCCTGGGCATGGCGCTGAAGTTGGTGCGTTTGAAAAGGCCATGCGGCAGCGCAACAAATTGCTCGATCAAAATGATGATCCAGCCTGGCTCACGGCCATTGAAGCGCAAATGGCGGCGCATGCGTCCGCGATGCACTTCGCACGGGTCGATACAATTGCGCACCTAAATGAATTCTTGCGCGATGGAAGTTCTGACGCGTTCCCAACCGCGCACTTGGCCCTTCAATCGCAAGACGAGTTGGCTGAATGCCAAACCTCGACCGAATTGGAACAGGCATTTTTGTCGCTTTGGCGTGACAGACGTCATCTTGATCGCGCCGCAGGCCGCACAACTCTAGGCCCGCATCGCGCCGACATCATGGTGACAAATCTCGACAAGCAAGTGCCCGCAAATATTTGCTCCACGGGTGAGCAAAAAGCGCTCCTTGTTGGGCTGATCATGGCCCACGCCCAATTGGTCAAACAAATGACCAAAATATCGCCATTGCTCTTGCTCGATGAGATCGCCGCCCATTTGGACGTCAATCGACGGGCTGCATTGTTTTCCTTACTCAACCAATTGGGCACGCAATGTTGGATGACGGGAACGGACCAAATGCTGTTTGAAGCGCTTCAGGGCGACGCTGACTTTTATCACGTCCAAGATGCGCTTGTGACCCTTTCTGAAGCTTAATTGCGCTCAGCGGTCATTTTTGCGCCTTCAACCACATCAAAATAGGTAGTTACCCTTTGGTTTGGGGCAAAAAAAAGCTAGAAATAACGAACCTATAACCAAATTGATTCGGGTGCTCATGAGCGACGAAAACGCGGCAACAGAAAATGGCGAATATGGTGCGGATAGCATTAAGGTTCTAAAGGGCCTAGATGCGGTGCGCAAACGTCCAGGCATGTATATTGGTGATACCGACGACGGCTCGGGCTTGCACCATATGGTCTACGAAGTTGTCGACAACGCCATCGACGAAGCACTCGCCGGGCATGCCGATCATGTTACGGTTACGATCAACCCCGAAGGTTCCGTTTCTGTTACCGATAATGGTCGCGGCATTCCAACCGGCATTCATGAGGAAGAAGGCGTTTCCGCTGCTGAATTGATCATGACCCAGCTCCATGCGGGCGGTAAGTTCGATTCGAACTCCTATAAAGTTTCTGGCGGTCTGCACGGTGTGGGCGTTTCAGTTGTGAACGCGCTTTCGATTTGGCTTGAGTTGGAAATCAAGCGCGAAGGCAAAATGCACAAAATGCGCTTTACCCACGGTGAGCCAGACGCGCCGCTTGCCGAGATCGGTGATTGTGGCGACGAGAGCGGCACCAAGGTGACCTTCTTGCCGTCGCCTGAAACATTCACCATGGTCGAGTTTGATTACGACACACTCGAGCACCGCTTACGCGAACTCGCCTTTTTGAACTCAGGTGTGCGCATCATCCTTAGCGACAAGCGTGGTGCTGAAGACAAGTCTGTTGAGCTTTATTATGATGGCGGCCTGATTGAATTTGTGCGCTATCTTGATCGCAACAAAACATCAATGATCGAAGCGCCGATTTTCATCACGTCAGAGAAAAACGACATCACAGTTGAATTGGCGTTGTGGTGGAACGACAGCTACCACGAAAATGTGCTTTGTTTCACAAACAACATCCCGCAGCGCGATGGCGGTACCCACCTTGCGGGCTTGCGCGGCGCGCTAACCCGTCAAGTGATTGGCTATGCCGACAGCAGTGGCATTCTGAAAAAAGAAAAAGTGCAGCCAACAGGCGACGATTGTCGTGAAGGCATGACCTGTGTGTTGTCTGTGAAGGTGCCGGACCCGAAATTCTCGTCTCAAACCAAAGACAAGCTGGTGTCATCAGAAGTACGACCGGTAGTCGAATCGGTGGTCAATGAGCGCTTGAACCAGTGGTTTGAAGAGCACCCGAACGAAGCCAAGCAGATCGTTTCTAAAGTCGCGGAAGCCGCGGCTGCCCGTGAAGCCGCGCGCAAGGCGCGAGAACTCACCCGCCGGAAAACTGCCCTTGATGTGACTTACCTTGCGGGCAAGTTGAAAGATTGTTCGGAAAAAGACCCGGCCAAATCAGAATTGTTCCTGGTGGAGGGTGATTCTGCGGGTGGATCAGCGACCCAAGGTCGTGATCGGGGCACACAGGCTGTGTTGCCACTTCGTGGTAAGATTTTGAACGTTGAACGTGCGCGTTTTGATAAGATGTTGTCGAGCCAAGAAATTGGCAACTTGGTGATGGCGCTTGGCACCTCAATTGGTCGCGAAGAGTTTGATATCGAAAAGCTACGTTATCACAAGATCATCATCATGACCGATGCGGACGTGGACGGCGCGCACATCCGGACATTGTTGCTCACCTTCTTCTATCGTCAGATGCCAGAATTGGTGGAACGCGGCCACATCTATATTGCGCAACCACCGCTTTATAAGATTCGTCGTGGCCAATCGGAGCAATATCTAAAAGATGAGCGTGCGCTGGAAGAATATCTTTTGAATGTTGGCCTAGAAGACGCTGTGCTCACAACAGCCGCTGGCGCGGCACGCGGCGGAAATGATCTTGCGGACGTTGCGTCAAAGTCGCGCGATATGGTCCACATCATCAACGGACTAAACGCACGCTACAGCCGTCAAATTGTTGAGCAATGCGTTATCTCTGGCGCGTTTGATCAAACAATTATCGAAGATGGCGCAAAAGCTGACGCCATGGCGCAAAAAGTGGCAGAGCGGCTGGATTTGGTGTCCAGTGAAACCGAAAAAGGCTGGAGCGGTTCTTTCTCTGCGGATAAGGGCTTTAGTTTTGCCCGCACCGTACGCGGCGTTGAGGAACGTCACACCATTGATGCTGGTTTGATCAACTCGCTTGATGCTCGCAACCTCGAACGGTTGGCAGGCGAAATTGCAGATGTGTTTGAAGGCGTCGCGCGCTTTGAGCGTAAAACGTCAATGGAAGAGATTTACGGCCCATTCTCCTTGTACGATGCGATCACAAGCTTTGGCCGCAAGGGGATCTCCATGCAGCGCTATAAGGGCTTGGGCGAGATGAACCCAGAGCAACTTTGGGAAACAACACTTGATCCAAATGTGCGCACATTGTTGCAGGTGCAGATCAAGGAAAGCGATTTGGCAGACGAGACTTTCTCAAAGCTAATGGGCGATCTGGTGGAACCGCGCCGCGACTTCATTCAAGAAAACGCGCTAAGCGCCACAAACATCGACGCCTAATAGGCGAATTATGAATTGTTCAGCGGTTTTGCCATCAAAACGGTGGTGAAATCGCTTTTCCATTCTTCGTCGGGATAGCGATCGCGCTCAACAAACCCTTGCGATTTGTAAAACCCAATTGTTCGGACATTGAAACTGTCCGTTTCAAGCCGCACTTCGTCATGCTTCTCAGCAATTTTTCGGCAAATATGATCAAGTAGCGCAGCGCCCGCGCCGTTACCCTGCGCGCTCTTGTGGACATGAAGGGCCTCGACAAAATTGTCGTAGTAATGCGCCATGCCGACAGGTTTTCGATCAAGCGTTGCAACGAAGAAATAGGGCCAATACTGATCAACATAAGCGCGGTAGCGCTCTGAAATGTCGTCGGCGTGAGCCAAGCCTTCTGTAGTCAAATTTGGCTTCCAAGTGGACTCAAATGTCGACAACAGAATATCAAAAATGTCGTCTTGGTCGCCATTTTGGGCGCTTCGAATTTCCAAGCTTGGCATTAAACACTCAATCAGTTTCAATCACAAAAACACTGTCTGATATTTGATGGCGCGCGTCTAAAAATTCAACCCGCCGCTCAACGAATTTCTTTTCAAAGCCACCATCAAATCATATTTAATTTGACTTTCAAATTAAATATGTCATAGGTTGGGCACAAGGAGGAGGCAGTTATGTTTATTGGCCTTGATTTAGGCACGTCTGGGCTACGTGCCATTTTGGTTGATGAAAACCAAAAAATCATTGCAGAACATAGTGGGAGCTATGGGACTGAGCATCCAAAAACGGGATGGAGCGAACAGGACCCGCAGCTCTGGGTTGATGCCTGCGATACGGTGCTCACCGCACTCGCCAGCGCGCATCCTCAACCGATGCGCGACGTGAAGGCGATTGGTATTTCGGGCCACATGCATGGCGCGGTATTGTTGGATGAACAAAACACCCCTTTACGTCCATGCATATTGTGGAACGACACGCGCAGCGAAAATGAAGCGAAAGAATTGGATCAAACAGAAGATGTGCAAACACTTTCTGGCAATATCGTTTTCCCCGGCTTCACCGCGCCAAAGATCAGGTGGGTTCAAAACAATGAGCCTGACATTTTCGCAAAGCTCAAAACGGTTCTCCTACCCAAAGACTATTTGCGTTTTTGGCTGACCGGAGAACTGCGTTCAGAAATTTCAGATGCCGCTGGCACATCATGGCTGAACGTCAGCACACGCCTGTGGTCCAACGAACTCATGAATGCAGGATCCGTTACTTCAGGACAACTC
>CAJXLH010000076.1 GCA_913055925.1 uncultured Maritalea sp.
GTCGCCCGCTGCCGCAACGCATGGCGCAAACTAAGCGGCACACCTCAAAGCGTCATCCATGGCGACCCAAACGCGGGCAACATTTTGATGACCAAAGACAGTGTCGGCCTCACCGATTGGGACGAAGCCCATTTCGACTACTGCGCCCTTGATCTCCCCCTACCCCACAACGCCGCCGACCTCCCAAGGGATGAATTAGCAATCATCAAACAGGCCTCCGCCGCTTGGGAAGCAGCAGTTTGCTGGGGTGATGACTATGCGAAGAGGCGATTGGCGGAGGTAATTTAGCGACTATTGGTTTGCAACCAACACCATAACATCATCTCGTTCTAGTCTAATACTGTCATACTTTTCAGTTAGGTAACCTCGAAACTCTCGACTAGACGGTGAAAAAACACCAACAACGGAGCTGTTTTTTGAGATATCGCTCCCCCTAGCCGCTAAGAGTTCGATAGCTTGCTCGCGATTTCGATAAGTTGTTCGATTTGTCAATGCAGGTACGGTTTCAATGCCGGTTGCCGTTTCAAGCGCATTTGGGGGCAACAACCACGCTGTGATCATACCAGCACACACCGTTTCATGGTAAGCTGCATAAACAACAAGTAATTCGATTGGCACGACACGCAATTGGTGATCGCCTGTAAGTTGCGCATTAACACCGACAAGGTGCAGAGACCCTACAAAAACCAATATTGGCGCCGTATTGGGATTGCTCTCCGCTAGCTCACGAAGTTTTTGGATAAGTCTGCCTTCCACAACTTCATCAGATTCGCCCTGTGCTTCAACTGTAATAAAGGCATCGTTTTTGGTCACATTAACCTTGATAGATGGGAACTCTAGCTTACAAATTTTGCCAATTTTCTCGACCGTTTTTTGTGTATCGCCTTCACCTTTTGGGTTACCCAATATCTTGGTGGCTTTATCAAATTTATCATTTAGCATTTCGGTAAATCGAAATTGAACCGAGTTTCGATCCGCAATACTCAATTCAATAGACTGTTTTAGTTGATCAACACGGGCAATCGCAAACCTTGCGTTTGAATTTAATTGTTCAATGAAAAACGGCTGGTCAACACCCAAGCTTAGCACCAGTACACCATGCTCTTTTGCGATTTGCGACAAAGTAGGCAAAAAAGTCGAAACGGTACCAATATCAATATGGTCGTCACTCAAAATTATGATCTGATCTGCGCCGCTGGCGTCAACCGACATCCAACTCGCACGAGAGAATATCGAGCCTCTAAAAATCTCAGGAGAATAGCTAGGATGAATGGTCGCCCCGATTTCAACTCCGTCAGGAAGCAGGAGCACCACCTCTCGTCCTTCATAAACTGCCCAAACTTGAATGACTTCTTCTATGAGACCAACAGAATGTGAACCATGTACTGCGACAACAACATGGTTCGATTTGCCTTCATTTTCTTTTTGAATTTCCTGCGTTGCCTTAATTCGATTTGCAATTGGCACAAGCAACTGAGTGAAGAACGTCACAATTATCATAGCGGACAATATGGTGAAGACTTGATATAACGCACGAAGGACTTCCGAATTCTTCACGCCAGTATCTTGGTCAGTTCTTAATCGAGCTAGAACATTGTCAAAAAAGGCGTACATCAGCTCTTCCGGGTTTTGTTCGGAAAGCATTTTTGTCAAAATGAGCAAGAATATCGCGGCTATCATGAAGATTGAAAGTGTTTCAATTACAGCACGAAACCAGGCAAGCAGTACCACTCCACGCCTGCGCCACAATTCTTTGCGCAACGCGAAATCACGTACCAGTTTCACAACTCTGAGGAAGCGGGCCAACCTCAGAAGTTTCCAAAATCCAAGGGACTCCAACAAGCTTGCGCCAGATTGCGTCGATGAATTGCTAACGCCAGGGAAACTAATCGGCCCCAAATCAAACTGAGTTGAGAAAAAATACCAAAGCACGAATGTTTCGATCAATACTACAGGACCATCAACCATTAGTCCCCAGGTTCGCAGGTATCGCGCGCGCCGAAAATTCCATCTTGTAAGAAACTCGAAAACGAAAAACGCCAAAACAATAACATTCAAAGCCGCAAATTGCACCGCAAACCCGCCAAGCCCAATCTCCAGAACTAGCGCTAAAATGGCCAATATTACAATTCGATTCATTAATGCGTCGAATGGCGGTGTTTCGTTACTGTCCGAACTATCATACACGTGACGTTCGAAACGTTTCCCCAAAATGGGTATAAATGTTTTGTTCGGTTTGTAGAGAGCCGTTGTGCGATCCGAATCTTCGATTTCACGCAGCAGAGTTTCTAAATAGTCGCCTATGAATTTAAACATGTGAAAATCCAACAAATAAAAAATCGGGGTTTGCCATTTTGTCGAACTGGCCTCCACCCAAAACTTCTTAATGCAACAATACGACATCGAAAGTTCGTTATTTGCAATAGCTTCGTCAACAACTTATCCCCGCCCCTCCAACCTACATTACAATACCTCCCATCTCCTTTCCCCACGCGAACAATGACGGATTGTTGGGGAGATGGCGCCTTACGCCATTTGAGAAGATAGCAGGTGACCCGCGCGGCCGCGTGCGGAGAACGCCAATAAATTGTCGTCCAGTCCGACGCCGAGGATACCTATAAGCCGCGTGGTGAGCGCTGTTTTCTCACCGTTCCTGTATGGGATCAACCGAGGGCCAAAAGGCCAAACAGTTTCGGTTATGCGCATGGAAGGGGATAAAAGGGTAAGCACCCCGGGGCGACATTATTGCGGGCGCAAAGCATCTGTTCACACGAGGCGATTTTTGTCTCAGTTTTATTGATCACAACGGGACGAACTTCGCCTCGTGTGTCGCGATAACTACCCATAACTCGAACGCGCTGGCGTGTCGGGGGTTTTGGCTCGCCCTAACCAAAGGAAACATAGGGCCGCGCAATATCGCTGAGAACTTGCCCGGCATTCACGGCACCATAGATCGACCTCGGCGGGCGGGCGCTGTCATCAACTTGCCGCTCAACCCAAGATCGGTCCTCCATGCTGCGCAAGGATTGTGAAAGCGCCCTGTCGGTCACGGTCACCAAACGGCGTCCAATTTCGTTGAAGTGAAGCGGCTGCTGCAGCGTTACTAAAATGGGCACGGTCCAGGTTTTGCGGATGAGTTTTTCATCGCCGGAACCGATGTTTTGCACAATCTGGCTGGCCATCTCCGCTGCCTCCTGCCCCATGGCGGTCAGTCGAAATTCGGGGCGCAAAGGGTGACCATACCCGGGGTTGCGTTCCATCAGGCCCAGCTCAACCAGATGGGTCAGACTTTGGGCAAATGCGGTGCGCCCCGCCCCCGTCGCGGCAATCAAAGCCGCCTGCCGCCCCGGCACGCCGTTAAACATACTGGAAAGGATGGGCAAAGACCAAGCACGCGATGTGATGTTGACAAACAGTTTTATGTCCATAAAGTATAGTTACCATATTTTTTGATTCCTTGAAAGAACTTCCGACCAAAAAAGTGCAGAAAAACCAGCGGTTTCGCTGCTCAAATGCATCGGAAATCGGAAACGAAAAATGTGGCGCTGGCCTCAATCGGGGCCAAAACGGAGAGGCAAACAAGGCGCGAATGCCGTCACCAAATGAGAATTTTAAGCGCCAATAAAAGTGAGATCGCAAAAATTTTGCGACAAACAGGAGAGACGAAAATGAAAATGATCCTTAAAGCAGCCGCGCTGCTTTTTATGCTCGGGAGCACCGCAATGGCATCTGAACCGTTTAAAGAGATGACCGTGGGTGTTCCCGTAAAATCAATCACCGAAGCCGAAGCTTGGTACAAAAACTTCCTCGGCTCAGACGTGGAAATCATGCGCCCTGTGCCGGGCGTCATTGAGCTTAAAGCGTCAAACGGTGTGTGGATCCAGCTTTTCGAAGTCGAAGACCCAGCTTCAGCGGGCGCAATTTTGCGCTTTCTTGTCGATGACATGGAAAGTGCCCAAGCCGCCCGCGCCGCCCACAACATCGACACCGGCGAAGCGGTGGTGGTGCCGGAAGTTGTTACTTTCTCGGAGTTCGCAGACCCGGACGGTAACGGCCTAGGCTTTTACGCTCTGCCATAAACAAAAAAGCATCCTCGAGTGGCCTCGAGGATGCTCCAATTCTTTGTGTCGATGGCAGAAAGACCTACGCCACTTCTGCTTCGGGCTTGGCGCTCGGGGCAAGTGAAACTTTAAGCCCATCGAGTTCGTCGCTCATCAAAATCTGACAAGAAAGGCGAGAATTATCTTCAACATCTGGAACCGTGTCGAGCATATCCTCTTCTTCATCCGTTGCTGGATAAAGCTTGTCTTGCCATTCTGGATCAACGAAAACGTGACATGTCGCACACGCACAGGCGCCACCGCATTCAGCTTTGATGGGCAGGCCCCAATCGCGGATGACTTCCATCACCCGCCAGCCTTCCATGGCTTCTAGCTCGTGCTCTTTGCCGTCATGGTCTGTCACGTAAACGCGCATTACTTCACTCCAAGCTTCTTCTGCAAGCTTGTTGAAGATGTGGTGTATTGGAACACAACTTTGGCATCCGGATGGATGATCTTCTTCGCGGCTTGCGCCATCAGGGCAGCTTCGTGGAAGCCAGAAAGAATAAGCTTCAGCTTGCCCGGATAGTAGTTGATGTCACCGATCGCAAAAATACCGTCTTCTGACGTCGCGAACTTCTCGGTGTCCACATTGATGAGGTTTTCATGAAGGTTCAGACCCCAGTCAGCAACAGGACCAAGCTTCATGGTCAAACCAAAGAATGGCAGCAAGCGGCTGGCAGGCAGCGATGTTTCGCCTTCTTTCGATTTGATGTTTATGGCGCTCAACTGACCGTTTTCGCCCTCAAGCGAACCGATTTGACCAAGCTGGAAGTTGATCTTGCCCTCTTCCACCAAGGCGCGCATTTTGTTCACGCTGTCAGTGTGTGCGCGGAAGCTGTCGCGGCGGTGCACAAGCGTCAAAGACTTCGCCAATGGCGCAAGGTTCAAGGTCCAATCCAACGCGCTGTCACCGCCACCAACGATAACGATATCGTGGTCACGGAACTCTTCCATGCGGCGCACGGCGTAAAAAACAGACTTGTTTTCGTATTCTTCGATGCCTTCAACCGGCGGACGTTTTGGCTGGAACGAACCGCCACCAGCAGCAATCACAACAACCTTACACTTAAAGGTGATGTTGTCGTCGGTCTTAACAACGAAGGAACCGTCTTCCTGTTTCTCAATTTCGGTGACCATCTGGTTGTAGTGATAAGTCGGGCCAAAAGGCTCGGCTTGCTTCAACAGATTGTCGGTCAGCTCTTGGCCAGAAATCTCTGGGAAGGCTGGAATGTCGTAAATTGGTTTTTCAGGATAAAGCTCGGCACACTGGCCGCCCGGCTTATCCAAAATGTCGATCAGGTGACATTTAATGTCCAGCAGGCCCAACTCAAAAACAGCAAAAAGTCCAACCGGACCTGCACCGACGATCACTGCATCAGTGACAATCTCACGCTCGCTCATTTAGTCATTCTCTCTTTATTTTCGCGGGCGCTGGACCACCCAAGATCTTTGTTTAGTTTGCCCGTCTTAAAAACGGACGTGTTCCAACAGGCACCTCAGATGGTGCAACTGGTTGCATATAAATCGACACCGCACCGGTATCATTTTCTTGCAGTGCCTTTTTGGTGGCTTCATTTACAACAGTCAAGGCGTCGAAACCACAACGGAAGAAATAGGCCACCTGATCGGTCAAAATATCGCCGCGCGCGCGCAGCTCACCTTCATAATTATACCGCTCGCGCAACAAGCGGGCATAAGAATATCCGCGCCCGTCAGTGAACGCCGGAAACTCCACGACAATCGATGCAAACTTTGTGGCGTCCTCGCCAAGCGCATCCACATCATCGCCCGGCACCAACGCCAATCCGATTGCACCTTTATTGGCATCAAGCTCAGCTTTGTTTTCAAGATACACATTCAATGGCACATGAACATGATCGAGACCAGTCAACGCTTCGTCTTCGTTCAGGTCGCGCCAAGTATCGGCAACAAAAGCGCCGTCCTTGAAAAGCGTGAGAACTTCAGCATCGCTGCTTGTGTGCATCTTATCCATAAAGCGCCTCCTTAAATGGCGCGTCGCCAAGGCGACGATAGGCTTCAAGGAAGCTTTCCTTAGGGCTCTGACGTTCAGCAATGTAGCGATCAAGCAATTTTTCAAGCGCGCCAGGCACCTCTTCCGGCGTCACACCGCGGCCCAAAATCTTCCCAATTGTCGCATCTTCAGTGGCGTCGCCACCAAGCGTGATCTGATAAAGCTCAGTGCCTTTTTTCTCAACGCCCAAGATTCCAATATGCCCCACATGGTGGTGCCCACACGCATTGATGCAGCCCGAAATCTTCAATTTCAGCTCGCCAAACTCGTCTTCGCGATTAGCAAATTTCTCAGAAATGGCTTGTGCAACGGGGATAGAACGCGCATTCGCGAGCGCACAATAGTCAAGCCCCGGACAAGCGATCATATCGGAGATCAAACCAGCATTGCCGGTTTCAAGCCCTTCCGCCACAAGCACATCGTAAATGGCGCGAACATCCTTCATCGCCACATGTGGCAACACAAGGTTCTGCTCGTGGCTCACGCGCAACTCGTCAAAGCTATATTGCTCGGCCAAGTCGGCAACAGCATCCATTTGCTTATCTGTCGCATCACCTGGAGCCCCGCCAATTGGCTTCAGCGAGATCGTCAGGCTCACATAGCCCTCTTCGCTGTGCGGGTGCAGATTGTTCTGCAAGAAACGCGCATAAGCGCTGTCGGTAACTTGGAACTGCGCAATATCGATTTTCGTCTGTTCCTGCTCTTCAAAAGAAGGGGCAGCGAAATATTCCGTGATCCGCGTCAACTCACCTTGCGGGAGCTTCAACACGCCATCTTTAATCTCGGCAAATTCAGCTTCAACTTGCTCGCGAATGGTTTCGATACCTGTTTCGTGAACAAGGATTTTGATCCGCGCTTTGTATTTATTATCGCGACGACCATACATGTTGTAGACACGCAAAATCGCCTCGAGATATGGCAGCAAATATTCGTGCGCGACGAAATCGCTGATTTCTTTCGCGACCATTGGCGTCCGGCCCAAACCACCGCCAACAAACACGCGCCAACCAATATCGCCCGCGTCGTTTTGCGTTGCCATCAAACCAATGTCATGGAACTTAACCGCAGCGCGGTCTTGCGGAGCGCCTGTAATGGCAATTTTGAACTTACGCGGCAAATAGCTGAATTCTGGATGCAAAGACGACCACTGGCGGATGATCTCAGCCACAGGGCGTGGATCAATGATCTCATCTGCAGCGGCGCCGGCGAACTGGTCAGTCGTTACGTTTCGAATACAGTTGCCCGATGTCTGGATGGCGTGCATCTCGACACTCGCCAACTCTTCCAAAATCGCAGGCACATCTTTGAGCTTCGGCCAGTTATATTGGATGTTTTGGCGCGTTGTGAAATGGCCGTAGCCACGGTCATAAGTACGCGCGATATGCGCAAGCTTGCGCATTTGCTTTGAATTTAGCGTACCGTATGGCACCGCCACACGCAGCATATAGGCGTGCAACTGTAGATAAAGACCATTCATCAAACGCAGCGGGCGGAACTGGTCTTCCGTCAGCTCGCCAGAAAGGCGGCGCTTTACCTGATGCGAAAACTGCTCAGTCCGCTGACGTACAAACGCCGCATCAAATTCATCATAACGATACATGATCTGCACCTTCCAAAGTCTGACGCTCAAAACCACCAACTGTTGGTCCATTTGCGCGAATTTGCTCACGCAAACGGTTCGCCCAAACCGTACCGGTTTCGCTCACCTCAACTGAGATCGCTTCGACACTCACCAAACGTGGGTTCGCCAGCGTCTTTTCAAGCATGGCTTCTTGCACGTCTTGCTCATCAGCGCCGAACAGTTTTGCCAACTGCAGATCAACGCCAAAATCGCCATTTTCATAAAGGTACACAACGGCACCAGATATCAGCTCATTCGCTGTAATCGCGTTCATTTTGTTTCCTTTACGCAACCTGTTGTGAGGATTGCGCTTCCCCATTCAAATTCTTTTGCTCGTCAGCTGCTTCTTGCAGCCATGCACCGCTGGCGACAGCTTCCCCGACAAACACAATTGCCGGCCCGTCTGCCAATGACGGTGGATTTTCACTAATGTCGTTGAGATTGCTCAAACATCGCGCACTGTTTGCACGACCGGCATTAACAACAATGCCAACTGGCGTCGTCGCAGCAAGTCCTTCGGCCACCAACTCGCGGGCAACCTCTGAGATGATTGACTTACCCATGTAAATGCCAAGCGTGAGCCCTGATTGAGCCAATACAGACCAGTGCTTAACCGCTGTGTCGTCGGCGCCATGGGCTGTGGCGTAAACAACGCCAGATGCAACATTTCTCAAGGTAACAGGCAATTGCGCATCAGATGCTGCTGCTGCAGCGGCGGTAACGCCGGGCACAATTGCATATTCAATGTTTGCCGCCTTTAACGCTTCAATTTCTTCAGCTGCGCGACCAAAAATCATTGGATCACCAGATTTTAGGCGAACAACTTGCTTACCTTGTTGCGCCAACTCAACAAGCATTTGATTGATACGTTTTTGTGTAAACGAATGACGGCCTTTTGCTTTGCCAACGGCAACGCGTTCCGCATCGCGGCGGCCCATTTGCACAACGGCCTCTGGCACCAACTGATCGTGAACAATCACGTCAGCGCTTTGCAAAACCCGCTGCGCGCGGAGGGTCAACAAATCCTCTGCGCCAGGCCCTGCGCCCACTAAGTGCACAAAACCGGTGCGGCGATCCACATTTGCGTGGTCAACAAGCAGATGGTTCGCCCACTGATTTGCTTGATCGTCTTTGCCTTCAGCCAATGCTTTTTCCACCTTCGACGAGGTCAGCAATTCTTGATAAAACTTACGGCGACGATCCCCAGAAGAGATCAGCGTTTCGACCGTATTGCGCAGCTTGCCTGCAAGACCCGCAAGTTTGCCCAAATGCAAAGGCAACGCAGCCTCAATTTTAGCACGGACTAAGCGAGCGAGGACGGGTGCCTCACCCTCTGACGAAATTGCAACCGAGATTGGCGCGCGATCAACAATTGCCGGCGTGAAGAAGTCACAATATTCGGGCTGATCGACAACGTTCAAAGGAAGACCGGCTTCTTTGGTCAAACGCTTGGCTATATCAGCGTCAGGTCCTTCGTCACCTACAAACACAAGCGCAGCGTTTTCCAAATGGCTGGCATTGAAGATTTCTTCGCTTACTGTGACTTCAAGATTAGAAAAATCAGTTTCGATTTTCCGCGCAACAACAATCACTTCGGCGTCAGTTTTAACCGCCAAACGCGCTTTGGCCAGCGCTTCCGCACCGCCACCAACAATAACGATTTTTTTGCCCCGGACTTTGTAAGAAACCGGGAAAATGCCTAAGCGTGTCATCTTGCGACCTCGATCAATCGATGACCACAAAATAGTGCAGAGTCTTAGCCGTGCCAAGTCACTGAATTTGTTAGATTTTTCTATTTTCTATCAATAGGGAGTGCGGTAAAAACGCGCCGCAACAAATCGGCAATTGAAGAGAAAACTGATCTCAAAAACCGCAGATTCAATAGAAAAATTCTTCTCAAATGAAATGTTGAGAAAATTTATGCCTGATTTTCAGGAACATGGACCACAAGGCCATCAAGCTCGTCAGTGACTTTAATCTGGCAAGAAAGACGTGAGCTATCTTTTACATCAAACGCAAAATCGAGCATGTCTTCTTCCATTGCAGAAGGACCACCGGCTTTATCTGACCACGCATCGTCCACATAGACATGGCAAGTGGCACAAGTGCACGCGCCGCCGCATTCAGCAACGATGCCCGGCACATCATTGCGAATGGCATTTTCCATAACAGTAGAGCCGTTCTCCGCTTCAACGTCGTGACGCGTACCGTTTGATTCTACG
>CAJXLH010000077.1 GCA_913055925.1 uncultured Maritalea sp.
TAACCTGAAGGTCGCAGGTTCAAATCCTGCCCCCGCAACCAAAACCCTTTTCCCAACATTGTTGATTGTTTCCGCCATGCGGCAGAAATGCGTCTTTCCTGCTTGCTTTGAATTTAGCGGCATTTCCCATATGTAGGGGACATGAGTATTCACATGTCACCCCTCCCGATTGATGATGTTTTAGACCAGCTTTTGGGCACATTGGCGGAGCAGTCTTTTGCTTTGTTGGTGGCGGCACCCGGGGCGGGCAAGACAACACGCGTACCGCTGGCATTGCTGGACGCTGATTGGCGCGGCGATGGCCGGATCATCATGCTCGAACCGCGGCGTATTGCAGCAAGGGCTGCTGCCCAGCGCATGGCGCAATCATTAGGCGAGAAAGTCGGTGAAACGGTGGGCTATCGTGTGCGATTAGATTCGCAGGTGAGCGAGAAGACCAAAATCGAAGTGGTCACCGAGGGTGTGTTTACACGCATGATTTTGGAGGACCCGGAACTTAACGGTGTCAGTGCGGTCATTTTTGACGAGTTTCATGAACGCAGCCTTGATGGTGATCTTGGTCTCGCGCTGGCGCAAGATGCAGCTATTTTAAGGCCGGAATTGCGTCTTTTGATCATGTCGGCAACGCTTGATAGCGCGCAAATGTCCAAACAGTTGGCCGATGCGCCGCTTATTCAAAGTGACGGCCGTGCCTATCCGGTGGAAACGCGATATGTGCCGCCAAAGCCAGATGTTTTGATCGAAGATCATGTGGTGCGAACAGTGCTGTCGGCGCTGGAAGAGGAAACAGGTTCTATTTTGGTGTTCTTGCCCGGCCAGGCGGAGATCAATCGAGTCGCGAAGCGGCTTTCAGCAACTGTCTCCCATGATGTCGATATTGCACCGCTTTATGGGCGCTTGACCCCAGAGCAACAGGATATGGCGATTGCCCCAGCCACGCAAGATCGTTTTGGCCACATCGATCGCACAAACCTCTTTGACCATTGAGGGCATTCGAATCGTTGTCGATAGCGGGTTGGCGCGGGTGCCGGTCTATGAACCATCGACCGCCTTAACCCGGCTTGAAACGCGAACCATTTCGCAGGCCTCTGCAACGCAACGCCAGGGCCGCGCAGGGCGCACGCAGGCGGGCGTTTGCTATCGCCTATGGCCGAAAGGGCAGGATGCGGCGCGTCCGGCTTTTGATACCCCTGAAATCTTAGCTGCTGACCTCACCCCGCTTGTGCTCAATCTAGCGCGGTGGGGCGTAACGGACCCGGCACAAATGCAATTTGTCGATCAACCACCCGCTTCTGCGTGGAGGGAAGCGGTGGCTTTGCTGATAGATTTGGATGCGCTGGATGAGACGGCGAACATTACAAATCACGGTGAGGAATTGGCGGCGTTGCCGCTGCACCCTCGTTTGGCGCAAATGATCCAAATGGGCAAAGCGCTTGGTGCCACGCAGAGAGCTTGCGACATCGCAGCGCTTTTGTCAGAGCATGGCCTTGGTGGTGATGCTGTGGATATTGAAGAGCGGTTGCAGAATTTTTTAACCGACCGTCGACCACGCGCGAAAGAGGCAAAATCTCTGGCGAAGCGGTGGGCCAAATTGGTTGGCGATACTCAGCAAAAATCGAACGACGTCAGTGTTGGGCGATTGATTGCCTTTGCCTATCCGGACCGCGTGGCGCAGGCAGCCAGGCAGGTCGGGCGCTATCGGCTTGCCAATGGGCGCGCGGCCAATCTACCGCAAACTGACCGCCTTGCACGCGAACCATTTTTGGTGGTTACCGACATTACGGGCCAAGCGGCAAATGGCCGAATTCGCGCAGCGGCATCAATTGACCTTGAAGAGATTGAAGATGCATTCGCAGGTCATATTGTTGAAGAACAACGCGTCGAATTTGATACAGCATCGCGCAGCGTGCGCGCTCGCCGTGTTCGGGCTCTAAACCAGGTTGTACTGGCAGACGCGCCAGCAAAAATAGATGATCCGGAAGAAGCAGCGCAACAACTTTGCGCTGGCATTACTGAGCTTGGTGTCGACATTTTGCCGTGGAGTAAAGCGCAAACGGCGCTGCGTGGGCGTGTGAACTATCTGCATCAAACGCTAGGTGATCCGTGGCCGGACCTCAGTGATGGCGCATTGAATGCGGACGTGGCATGTTGGTTGGCGCCGTTTATTGCAGGTGTCGCGGCCATTTCAAAGATTGATGCGCAAATGCTTGAAGATGCGCTTGCGGTGCTGTTGCCGTGGAACTTGCGGCATCAGATGGATCAGCTTTTGCCGACACATTTTGAAGCACCTACGGGATCGCGGGTGCTCATCAATTATGCGCATGAAACGGCGCCCGCCATTGAAATTCGGGTGCAAGAATTGTTTGGGCTAACCCAACATCCCGCAGTCGCTGATGGCCAAATCCCCTTGCTGGTGATTTTGCTTTCGCCTGCGCACCGGCCCATTCAAATGACCAAAGATCTGCCTGGGTTCTGGCGTGGGTCTTGGTTAGATGTGGCGAAAGATTTGAAGGGACGCTACCCAAAGCATTATTGGCCCGATGATCCAATTGCCGCTGCCCCCACGGCGCGTGCAAAGCCAAGGTCGTGATGGGCCAAAGAAAAGAGCGGCTCGAAAGCCGCTCTCTTTGATTTGACTATTCGTCGTTCCGTATCGTTAGCGCTGGATTGTGCGCGAAGAAGTTGAACGGCATGATGTGGATGGTTTTCCATTCAGTGGACATAACCGGCCAATCTTCCATGCGTGGAATGTGGTGGAAGCCCGCTGTGAACCAGTTCACCACGTCTGTGTGCATCAAGGATTTGTCTTCCTTCACCCATTCTGCCAGCGTGTCTGATCCATCACTTTGCATGGCATATTTGCCGCCAGCGTAGCGTCGCTCGGGATCATAAACGGTGGTCCAAGAGCTATATTCAATATAGGCGTTGCGTTTCATTGGTGGGTCGTTGGCAAAGTCAAATGGCCCGTAAGCGACGGAGCCGTGGTGGATCATCCAACCTGGCTTATGACCCAAATAGCCTTCTTTCATATCGTTGGAGATATGAATGTGCTTTGGCTTTTTCGAGCTGAACTGATACCGCGCTTCAAGTTCGGTTTTGGGCATTTGGTGTTGCCAAGTCCACATGGTTTTGCGTGGGCTATTTGGATCAACCTTGGCCGGAATGATTTCCATGGTGCCCATATGGTTGATTGGCTGATCGATATCGAAATCAATTTTGAAATTGAAATAGTGATCGTGATTAGCCGCCACCAAATTCGGCGCGATGAGCGTGCCATATTTGGTGTCTTCGGCCGCTGTTGCGTCATTCATTGATGTTGAGGCGACGCCTTTCACGGCATCCAATCCAGATGCACCAACTTTGATAAAGATTTGCCCATCTTGCTTGAAGCGATAGTCGATCAGATAGTCATAGTTGCCGACCTCTGATGCGGTGCGCACCACAAGTTCAGTTTCCGGGCGGCCTTCGGTCGGGACAAATTCTTCAGGCGTTTGTGCGAAGATTTCAAAGTGACGCCAAGCCGGGTCACCGATATTGCGTTCGAACACGCAAATGGCGTCAGGGATTTCCAGCGGATTGCCTTCATCGTCTGCAATGATTGCGGGCAGGAATGTCGCATATTCTGGGCAGTCTACACCAGCGCGCAATGGGGTGAGGAAGAGGCCAAAGCCATATTCGCCACTATCCATATAGGTGCGCCAGTACCAACCTTCGGTTGGGTCCATATATGGCACAAACACTTCTGACAGGTGCGTTTGATAAATCACTGAACGCCAATTGCCTTGGTCATTGGCGTCTAGGTTGGAAATCACCAATCCGGGGCGTTTGTCGACACGATAATTGAAGCGCCAAATGTCCCATTCAATGTGCGAGCCGGTAATGGTGTAGTTGGGTTCACCCTCTTGGCTCAGTTTTGCTGGGTTGGTTTTTGGGCGCAATGGCACACGTTCTGCAACTTCAGCTTCTGTGTAGCCCCATGCATCTTGTGGCAAGGGCACCGCGCCTGTGTCGATCACTTCGACAACTTCGTTTTTGCCAATGTCAAAAGTGGCGAACAGTCCCTCGATGGGTTTGGCGTAAAAGTTTGAACCCGTTGGGTTTTGATAGCACGGCACTTTCATCAAACGGCTATCGTCAAACTCTGAGGTGAAAAAGTTACCCGCAGTGAGTGGCAAACAAAAGACGTCAGCCGGCGTTAGCCCGCGCTTTGCGAGAGCTGTTTCCATTTCCGGGTGGCCAAGGGCCCCCTCCAATGCGCCCATAAACTCGGCGAATAGCACCATTGGCTGCCCAGAGCCCTTGATCGCTTCAACCGATTCCACCGTACCCGATGTGATGTTGACGATGGCTTCTGAAAAGCCTTCGTTCGTTGTGAATTGAACCATGGCTTTTCGGTCCAAAGGGTCACCCTCTTTCCACGCCAAGACATCGGCTTTAGGAGGTTCTTTCAGCTCGATGAGCGGAAAGAGGGTATCCTCGCCAATCGTTTGTGACTGGGTGAGGATTTGTTTGATTTTTTGATATTCTTCGCCGCTTAACCCATCCAATGGGTGTGCGAAACCATTGCCCATCAACGCTGTTGAAAGCGCGAGGGATGCTGCAATTGTTTTCAAATGCATTGTCATGTTCCTTAGCAAAATACGGTTTGAATGTCGGTGTATTCGGCCAAACCTTCGTCGGCGAATTCCACGCCAAGTCCCGAACCTTTCACGCCGCCAAATGGGGCGTTTGGTTGGATGGCGCCGTGTTTGTTGATCCAAACTGAACCGCATTCCATTTGCAGGGCAACCTGTTTCGCGGCGTCCAAATCTGTGCCCCAAACCGAGCCACCTAGACCGTTCGGGCTGTCGTTTGCCGCCGCAATGGCTTCAGCCACATCTGTGTAGCGGATGATTGGTAAGGCAGGGCCAAACTGTTCTTCATCCACCAACGCGTCGCCGTTTTTGAGATCAGCAATAATGGTGGGGTTGAAGAACAAACCTTCACCGGCGCTACCGCCCAACAAGACGCGGCCTTTAGTTTTGGCGTCATCCACCAATCGCTCGACTTTGTCGAACTGCATTTGGTTTTGGATGGGACCAAGAATGGCGTTTTCGTCTGAACCAACACCGACAGGGATGTTTTTCGCGAAAGCAACCAATTCATCGCACACTTCATCATAAATAGAATCGTGCACATAAAGCCGTTTCATGGCTGCGCAGGTTTGCCCGTTATTGATGAATGCGCCCCAGAAAAGTCCCTCTGCGATGGCTTTTGGATTTGCGTCTGGCAAAACGATGCCTGCGTCGTTGCCGCCCAATTCTAGCGTTAGGCGTTTCATGGTTTCAGCGGCAGAGGCCATTACTTTTTGGCCTGTTGCGCAGGAGCCGGTGAAAACAACTTTTCTAACGTCAGGATGCGCTGAAAGTGTGGCACCCAAATTTTCCTGTTGGTCATCGCCAGTGACGATGTTCACAACACCTGCTGGCAGCACTTCGTTCATCAATTGCACAAGGCGCAATGTGGCAAGCGGGGTCATTGGGGATGGTTTCACAACAACCGTGTTGCCGGTGCGTAGGGCTGGCAAAATATGCCACACCGCAATCATCACTGGGAAGTTCCACGGCGTGATCGACGCGACGACGCCCAATGGCTTGCGGTGTAATTCCACGCGGCCTTCATTATTGTCCTGAAGCACTTTGATCGGCATGGACAGTTGAGCGGTGTAACCTGCCCATGCGTTTGCGCCACCAATTTCCCAACGTGAGCCAAGGCCGTTTAGCGGTTTGCCCTGTTCTGCAGTGATAATTTGCGCAAGCTCTTCGGCGTTCTCTTCAATCTTTGCAGCAACCGCAAGGCATGCGGCTTGTCGCTCATCGTCAGATTTTTGTGACCAGCTTTCAAAAGCGGATTTTGCGGATGCAACCGCATTTTCTAAATCATCAAGACTGGCGTTTGGTGCTCGGCCCGCAACTTCGCCGGTGCCCGGGTTTTTAACGTCAAAATAATTATCGGTTTTGGCCGACTGGCCGTTAATGGTCAGATCGAACTCGATCATCATGTCCTCCCAAATCAACGAAATGTCGAAATGACATTCCCTCTCCAAAGGGCATGATTAACCGACCGCGCGGTCAGGTCTTGGACTCTGGCGTCAATTCGTAGGGACTAATGCGACATGCGGTTGCGCAATTCACCAGGTGCGACGTCAAAACGCTCGCGGAATTTTTTGTAAAAGTAAGAAAGGTCATTAAAGCCGCACGCATAAGCGATGTCAGAAACGCTCGTGTTGTGAGCGGCGCGGTGCGAGGAGATTTGCGCTTTGGCCAAATCTAATCGCACGTTTAAAATGCGTTTGCTTGCGGTTTCGCCAATTGTGCCGAAATGGCGTTGCAAGGTGCGTGGTGTGACATTGAGTTCAAACGCCAACGCGTGGGCGCTGAAATTTGGATCGGCCGCGCGGCGATCAATGATGCCGAGCGCTTGGGAGAGCAAGCTGTTACCCAGCTTGTCGGCGAGGCTTGATTGATGTTCAAGTCCATGAAAATAGCCGCCCAACAGGCTCAAAAAAGCATCATTAAGTTGCGGGGTGGTGGCGCCGCTTTCAGAAAATATTTTCTCAAGCACTGCACGCATGGCAACAAAAAGCGGGTCATTGCTCGCAATGGGACGACCATTAGTGCAGATCTCGCCAAAGCGATGCAGCATTTCTTGGCGCGGCAGATGAATTGAGATTTGCCGCGAATTGTTGCCGCCATAAACAAAGTCAGACGAACGAGAGGAATCCACCAAGAACATATCGCCGGCCCGCAAAATGTTGGTCTGTCCATTTTGGTGCACGGTGCAGGTGCCTTGATCTTGCACCAACAAAAATAAATGCTCGCCGGGGTCGTGTCGGATCATCTTTCGGTTGCGCGTCACCTGCATCGCATCAAGGCTAACGATCGCTGTGTCAAAGCGGGCGACCGGCATGGTTTTGATGCTTCCTTTAATCCAACCATGTTGGGGCGACTTGGGTTCCACGGCAAAAAGACCGCACACATTTTGCACCTGTTGCGCAAACCCTTCCACAGGGTGCGCAGTGCTTTCGCCAGCCGCCAGCGGCCGGAATTTTGGCAAATAGTTGTGCGGGTTCACACACGCCTCCCCACGTGCATTGCATGACGTCAAATATATGACAGGAAATCCAAATCGGTCAAACGACTTTAAATTGAGCGACTTAACTTGTTGTCCCCAGCCCCAACACTTGGGTTTTCAAGGAACGTGACAAGCATCATCTCCAGATGTATCATTTTCTTATTGGGCTAATTTAGCATTGCGCTAAGCCATGCCAAAAGGAGGATGTTAATGCCATTTTCATATCAGGGAAAACTTGCCAGCGAAGAAAAGAAACCAGCAACCTACAGCCAATCGGCAGACACGAACTTGTCGAATGCGGTTTCGACCGTTGATAAGCTTTTGCAGCAAAAGGGCAACATCGTTTTGTCCATGGGCCAAGACGACACCATTGGCCACGCCGTACAATTGCTGAAAGATAAAGGCATCGGCGCGCTTGTTGTGGCAAGCGACGAGGGGGAGTTGCAGGGCATTATTTCTGAGCGTGATATTGTGCGCCGCCTTGCCGATGGCAGCGATGGCATTCTGGATTTGCCAATCGGTGAGATCATGACCAAGGATGTGGTGACATGCTCGCCTGATGACTCCATGATCAAAGTGCTGCAAATCATGACGGAAGGCCGCTTTCGCCACATCCCAGTTGTACAAAACGGCATGCTTGTCGGGCTGGTGACCATTGGCGATATGGTGAATTTCCGGCTTAAAGAGCTTGAGTATGAATCCCTGCAGATGAAGCAGATGATTGTGGGCTAATTCGGTTTTGTAACCAATTGATCCAATAGCGCACAAATACCACTTGTCGTTTCTCTCGTGATTGCTTTTGATGGCCTCAAAAGACTTGGCAAAAGGCACGAGGGAGCGACATGTCGAATTCCATTTTTGAAAATGCAAAAATGCTAGCTGGCAAAACTGCGCTTGTTACTGGCGGCACCAGTGGCATCGGTTTGGGCGTGGCCAAACGCTTCCAATCGCTCGGGGCAGATGTTTGGATCAATAGCCATGAAGCGCCAGAAGATGTGGCTGCAACCCTTGAAGATTTAAACAGCAATAGCGCGCTGCCCAAAGTGCAATTTGCGCAAGCCGATATGGCGGACAATGTAAAAATCGATGGGATGCTGGACGGCGTGTTGTCGGTAAATGGACGCATCGACATTCTCGTCAATAATGTTGGTATTCAGCATGTGTCGCCCATTGATGAGTTTCCTGCTGAAAAATGGCAGCAAATTATCGATATCAATCTGTCGTCCGCATTTCATCTGACTAAGCATTGCTTGCCGGGTATGAGTGAGAATGGCTGGGGCCGGGTGATCAATATCGCTTCCGCCCATGGTTTGGTGGCATCACCTTTTAAATCGGCCTATGTGGCTGCGAAACATGGCGTTCTTGGCCTGACCAAAGTTACTGCGCTTGAACAGGCCGAAAAGGGCGTGACCAGCAATGCCATTTGCCCTGGATATGTTTGGACCCCGCTTGTTGAAAAACAGCTTGCAGATCAATGCAAGGTGCATGGGCTTTCCAAAGAAGAAGTGATTGAAAACATCATGCTTGCGCCGCAGCCGACAAAGAAATTTGTGCAGATTGAAGAAGTCGCAGAATTGGCCGCGTTCTTGTGTGGCGATCTGGCGGGCTCCATCACAGGTGCTTCTTTGCCAATCGATGGCGGTTGGACAGCGCGATAGTTTTATAAAACCGGGCTAAGTGTGCCGACAACATTATGCCAGATGCGCTGGATAGCGGGGTAAGCGCGCACATCGGCCAAGCTTACCTCTACACTATGGTCCAAATAGGCTTGCTGCTGCTGGCGAATAGCGTGAGCCAGTTCAGCGTCATAGACCAAAAGATCATTTTCAAAGTTCAGATCGAAGCTGCGCACATCTAAATTTGAAGAGCCGAAGATGCTCATTTTGCCGTCGATGGTCATCGATTTGGCATGGAGTAGACCGTCTACATATTCGTGAATTTCAATGCTAGACTTTAATAGCGTGCGATAATGCGAACGGCTGGCGGCGGAAACGATCCAACTATCATTGCGTCGCGGCACCATTATCACCACACGTACGCCGGAGAGGGCGCTGGTGCATAGCGCGCCAACCACAGACCGATCCGGAACGAAATAGGGCGTTGTGATGATGATCTCTTCCTGTGCGCCATGAATGATTGAGGTGAAGGACTGGGCTGATGCGTTGCGACGATGCAGTGGCCCTGTGCCGCGCGCTACGGCGATGGCGTTGCCGCTCGTTGGGTGTCCGTTAAACTCGAGCTGTCGTAAATGTTCGGTTTTGGTGTGGCCAATCCAGTCCATGGCGAAGATGGCTTGCAGTTGGTTGATCACCGGCCCTTCGACCCAGAAGGACATGTCCACCCATGGGCCAAATCTTTTCTTGGGGAGGTACTCCGGGTCAGCGCAATTACGACTGCCGACAAAGCCGTGTCTGCCATCAATCACTGCGACTTTACGGTGATTGCGTAAATCGAACCGATTCAAAATACGAATTTGTAGGGGACTTTGGTAGGGCATGGCGATGCCGCATTTTACCCCTGCCGCTTTCATTTCCTTCCAGGTGCGCGATCGCGAAAAACGGCGACTGCCCAACTCATCAACCATCACGCGACAGGTCACGCCGCGTTTGGCTGCGCGCATCAGCGCGTTGGCAATTGTCAGTCCCGTGCGATCGGGGAGCCAAATGTAAAACAACAGATTGACGCTTGATTGCGCCGCATCGATTTCGGCCACCAATTTTTCGGTAAAACTTTCGGCTGTTTCCAAAAGACGGATGGTGTTGGCATTTGTCAGCGCAAAACCATTGATGGTTTGG
>CAJXLH010000078.1 GCA_913055925.1 uncultured Maritalea sp.
TGAGCAAGAGTTGATTGCAGCGTCACCAAAAGCACGTCAGGCAAAATCAAAAGCGCGTATCAAGGCATACGACGAGTTGGTCAAAACCAACGAAGCTCGGACACAATCTAACACTGCGCAGATCATCATTCCGCCTGGTGAGCGTTTGGGCGATCAGGTCATTGACGTTGAAGGCTTGAGCAAAGGTTTTGGCGATCGTTTGTTGATCGACAATCTGGAGTTTAAACTTCCTGCAGGCGGTATTGTCGGCATCATCGGCCCCAACGGCGCTGGTAAATCGACACTGTTTAAAATGATTACGGGTCAGGAACAGCCTGATAGCGGCAGCATCACTATCGGTTCTACTGTTCAACTTGGCTATGTTGATCAAAGCCGTGACGCTCTTGATCCAAACAAAACGGTTTGGGAAGAGATTTCGGAAGGCAATGACATTCTGACACTTGGCAAACGTGAAATGAACAGCCGGGCGTACACCTCTGCATTTAACTTCAAAGGTGGCGATCAGCAGCAAAAAGTTGGTTCGCTTTCAGGTGGTCAACGCAACCGTGTTCACTTGGCCAAGATGCTAAAGTCTGGTGCGAACGTGCTACTGCTCGACGAACCGACCAACGATTTGGACACAGAAACTCTTTCTGCTTTGGAAGAAGCGCTGGAAGAATTTGCGGGTTGCGCCGTTGTGATCTCTCACGACCGGATGTTCCTCGACCGTTTGGCGACGCACATTCTTGCGTTTGAAGGCGACAGCCACGTTGAGTGGTTTGAAGGAAACTTTGCTGATTATGAGGCAGACAAAATCCGTCGCCTTGGTCCGGAAGCGGTGAACCCGAAGCGAGTGACATACAAGCCGCTTACACGCTAGGCGCTTCGTCAATTTCCATTGTTGATTTTAGTGATCGCTCATGCACTGATGTGGATGAGCGATTTCTTTTTGTCCGCGATTCCGCTGACAGTTTCAAACATCATTGGAGAATAAGGTGCATTTCAGCTTTGAACATGCCGGAGCTACTTTTGTTGGCGAACGGCAAGGCGAGGGACAGCCTGTCATTTTCTTGCACTGCGGTGTAGGGGATCACCGACAATGGTATGCGCAAGTTGAACATTTTGGCCAAAATGCATTGGCCGTTGCCTACACGCGTCGGGGCTTTGGCGACACCAAACACGACGACCGTGCCTTTAGTCATGTCGATGATTTAATCGCGTTGATCGATTATTTGGGTGCAGAGAAGGCAATTCTCGTAGGGAATTCCATGGGTGGTGCGTTGGCAATCGACACCGTGTTGGTGCATCCAGATCGTGTTTCAAAGATTTGCATCATCGGTAGCGCGGTCACGGGCGATGATGGATCGTGGTTCGATGACAATGACAATCCTGATGTCGTCAATGAAATGCTCAAATCATATAAAGAGGCGTACTCCAAGAAAGACTATGAAGCGTTGCTGCAGATTAGTACCCATGTTTGGCTAGGTGGCCCAACAAGTGATGCGGGGCGGGTTTCTCAGGAGCATCGCGATTTGTTCGCGAAAATGAATAAAGCGATCTATGCGCAAACGCCGCCAAGTCAAGAAATTGCGCGCTCGAGCGCTTTTGATCGCCTTTCTGAAATTCAACATGATGTTTTGGCCATTTGTGGCAAGTTAGATTTGCCATACATGGTTGCGCTGCATCGAAGGTTTGAAGCTGAGTTTCCGAAGATAAAAAGTCACTTCGTTGATGACGTGGCGCATTTGCCTGCTCTTGAACGACCCGATTTGATCAATCCACTTATTGATGCGTTCATATTTGATGATTGACGGTCCTCGGGGT
Organism: uncultured Maritalea sp.; assembly: GCA_913055925.1. Classification (GTDB taxonomy): domain Bacteria; phylum Pseudomonadota; class Alphaproteobacteria; order Rhizobiales; family Devosiaceae; genus Maritalea. The sequence continues at coordinate 1,804 of CAJXLH010000078.1, forward strand.
CACCAGCATAGTTGAGCCATCAAAGGATACTCAGATGCCGATATTCAATATACCCGTTGCAAACGGAATGCTTTTTGGTCGCGAACGTGGCGCTGGTTCGCCGATTGTGTTTTTACACGCTGGGGTTTGCGACCATCGCATGTGGATGGGGCAATTGGATGATTTGAGTGAGGATTTTCAAGCTATTGCTTATGATCGGCGTGGTTTTGGCCAGGCCGATAGTGAAGATGTCAGTTTTGATGACGTTGAAGACTTGAAGGCGTTGCTCGATCATTTTTCTATTCAACGCGCCATTCTTGTTGGGTGTTCCATGGGCGGTGGGTTGGCGGTTGAGTTTGCCCTCAAATACCCAGATCGCGTGTCAGGTCTTTTCCTTGTCGCGTCGTCTATGCGCGGCGCGCCGATTCCGGCGCAATCTGAGTTGGAAGACAAGACCGACGAAGAATATGATCGGATGGAGGCGGCAGCGACGCCTCAAGAGCTAAATAAGTATGAAGCAAAGATATGGCTGGACGGGTATGCGCAAAAGGAAGGACGCGTTGCGGAAGACATGCGCGCACTATTCCTTGATATGAACGCGAAACACATTGGGCATGAACGCTCCGGCGAACATGTTGAACGTAAGCCATTCTTTGATCGACTTAGCGAGATTTCTGTACCTACCTTGCTGCTATCAGGCGACCTTGATTTCTCATATTTTCAGAGTGTGAATGCCCTCGCACATGGAAAAATCGCAGGTAGCACTGTCGAGAGAATGCCAAATAGTGCGCATTTGCCCAATATGGATGACCCCCAATTGTTCAACCAGCTGCTCGCGGATTTTCTCGCTCAGTTTTAGCGGTACGCAATCAAATCGAGTGAACAAACTCATTTTGACAATTGATTAGAATGGATTTGCGCACCGTGATAGGTTTGCGGTCCAACCAATCTTAGGCGTTACCATGTCCGATCAATCTTATTCCCGCGAAACCAAATTGGGTGCCCTTAGTGCTGCAGCAGCTTATACGCTTTGGGGCGTGTTTCCGCTGTTCTTTAAGCTTTTGGGCGACGTAAGCGTTTACGTTGTGATTGCCCACCGTGTGGTTTGGTCTGCCGTTTTTGTCGCGCTTTTTCTTTATCTAATGAAACGCCTTGGCGAAATCGCGCCTGTCCTTAAATCGCGCCGTTCTCTGCTGTTGTTGATTGGGTCGACAGCGACCATCACGGTCAATTGGACAGTTTTTGTCTGGGCGATTGACAACAATCAGGTGCTCTCGGTGAGCTTTGGTTACTTTATGAACCCGCTGGTGAATATCGCGATCGGGATGATTTTGCTCGGCGAGCGGCAAAACAAACTGCAAACTATTGCAATTGCGATTGCGGCCATTGCGGTTGGAATTCAAGCCTATGGCGTTGGAGGTTTCCCCTGGGTGTCGATTGTGCTTGCGACATCCTTTGCGTTTTACGGTTATTTCCGTAAGACGGTGGAAGTTGGTGCGGCACCGGGTCTTTTGATCGAGACCACAATTCTTGTGCCATTTGCTATCGCGTTCCTTTTTTGGATGGGGCCAACAACGCCAGTTCCCTCTGCGGATGCGAGTTGGGGCCTGTGGGCGCTATTGTTTATGTGCGGACCCGCAACAGCAATTCCTTTGATCTTGTTCTCAATCGGTGCGCGGCGCTTGCGCATGACAACGATCGGCATTTTTCAATACATTGCGCCTTCTATACAATTCATCATTGCCATCACCTTGTTGGGTGAAGAACTAAACCAAACTCGCTTGTTGAGCTTTGCGCTAATTTGGGTATCACTGTTCATATTCACCTATGACTCGGTGGCAACATCCTCGCAGAAAAGTAAAGTAGTAAAGAATGCAAAAGGTACCAGCGCAGAAGCTTAAAGGAACACTGGCAGGCGTATTCGCGGCGAGGGGAGGCGATTTTGTCTCTCGCGAAGTCGACGAGCTTTCGCTGACTTTTGATGGGATTGAAGGCGACTACCATGCTGGTACGACAAGGCTCTCGGGCGGACGTGAACCTTGGTACAAGCGCGGCACGGAAATGCGCAATGAACGCCAAATTTCCATGTTGTCGGTGGAAGAAATGAATGACGTTGCACAGGCGCTCAATATCGAAACAACTGATGTGGGCGCGATTGGTGGCAATTTTTTGATTGAGGGCGTACCAAATTTTTCGAAGCTGCCACCGCGTACGCAGATGTTCTTCCCATCTGGCGCAGTTGTGCGGATTGATGGCTACAATGCACCTTGCAAGATTTCGGGCAAAAGCTTGCAGAACCAAAATCCAGGTCGCGAGGATATTGAACTTGGCTTTGTGCAAGCGGCGCGCGAGACACGCGGGCTTGTCGGTTGGGTGGAAAAGCCCGGTGTCGTTAAAGCGGGTGATGAGATTACATTTAGGATTTGGCCGCAAGAACTGTATGTGGTCGAAAGCTAAACTGTCTGCTTTCTTCCTCCTAAGCGCCCCCGCAATTGCGTGAACCTTTGCCGAAGCGCTTGGTTAAAGTTCGGTTTCTGCCTTCGCTAAAGCTTGTTTCAACTATTGTTCAACTCTTATCTAAAAGCTTCAACGGCTAACTACACTTGGTCTTCATAGTGGTGCAATCAGCATATCCCGTGGAGGTGGAGTTGTGGAGAATACATCAGGTAAAGGTTCAGCGTTCGCGAACTTCAACGCTTTGACCAACGATCCAGACAGCGTTGAGTGCGCCGAGTTGATGCGCAACATGGCTAAATTGTTCCGTCATGTTGTAGATAGATGCGACGACGAGCAAATCGCAAAATATGATGAAGTTCTTTGTCAGCTTGCCGAAATCGTAGAAGCGGAAGCGCGTGCAGATGTCGCCGAAATGCTGGCGCCGCTAAGTCGAGCGCCTGGCAGTGTGGTGATCATGCTGGCCAATGATAAAATTGAAGTCGCGGCGCCGCTATTAGAGTTTTCCAGCGTTCTTTCAGACGACGATTTAATTGAAATTGTGCAAGCCCAATCAGAAGGACATCGCTTTGCGATTGCCGGTCGCAATCCGGTCACAGATCGTGTTGGCTCGGAAATCGTGAAATGCGGCGACAACGCTACTGTTTTGCGTTTGGTTGAAAATGAAAACGCTGAAATCGGTGATGGTACCGGTGGTAGCCTTTTGAAACGCGCTGGCAAAGATCGCGAAATTGCAATGGGTCTCGGGCTACGTCGCGATATCGACTGGAAAGAAATTCACGCTCGGTTGTCGATCGCTGGTCAACGAGCTGTTCGCCATCTGGCAAACGCAGACAGCTTTGTTGAAAAAGAAGAAATTGAAGAAGCACAAGCTGTCGTTCTTAACCGGATTAAGAATGAAGTTGGCTTTAACGCTAAAGAATGGAAAGTTGCTTGGGGGCAGGTGAAAGCCTTGGCCGACCGCCGACAGTTCAATCTTTCGTCGCTAGAGCGGTTCTGTCGATTTGGATATGGCCACCATGTGGCAAGCGCGTTGGCAATTCTATTGCGCGTGAAACCAGAAGTCTTGGTGAAGTGGCTTGCGGCGCAAGACACGGGAGCGCTCACTGTCGCAATCCGTGCTTTGAACTTTGACCCAGAATTGTTTCAGCGGGTGATGGTTACGTTGCCGTGGCGAGACAAAGTGAGCCGGGAAGATGCCGCAGAAGCTGCGCAGAAATATGCGACGCTATCGCGCGAAGATGCGCGAGACATTTTTGAAATGTGGCGCTCACACTCGTTTGCCAAAAATGGCAACCCAGAGCGTCAGCAATCGGTAAATGTTGCTTAAGGCAATAGCCTAGAATCAATAATGGCTCAGCCGTGCTGAGCCATCCATCCAGAAACTTTTTCCAAGGCGCTTTTGTTCAGTGAACACATGCGCCATTGGCGATCAATACGCCGATCTATCAAACCCGCTGATTCGAGAACACGAAGGTGCCGTGAAATGGCCGGTGCTGTGATTGAATATGGCTCACTCAAATCCCCCACTGACATCTCGCCGCGCTTAGAAAGCTGTTCGACAATTGAGATTCGGACAGGGTCAGATAAAGCGTTGAGAATGGCGCATAGCCGCTCTCTTTCGTGATCCATTTCCTCCACCGTGGCGTGACCTTTTTTTGTCATCTTTTTTACGACTCTTATTTAATCTTTGTTTTAATTGTGGTTTTTGCAACCAGGTCGTCTTTAAAACGGTGTAAGTGCTTTAACCTATTTTCTTGCCAAATTCTGTATTTGGGATATAAAGATAGCTTTATATCATTATGTCGGTGGAGCCGTTTGTGTCAGAATTGAGAGACTTTGTAGAGATTTTGCGGGCTGCGGGTGAAATCACTCGTCTGCGTTTGCTTGCGTTGCTCGCAGAAGGCGAGCTCTCTGTAAAAGATCTTACCGAAATTTTGGATCAAAGTCAGCCGCGTGTTTCACGGCATTTACGGGTTTTGACAGAATCAGGGTTGATTGCAAGACATGCTGAGGGCGCATGGGCGTTTTTCCGTCTGTCTGACGAGGATAGCGCCATGGCGCTAGTGCAACATTTGCTGTCGCAGCTAGATCGCAATGACATTGTTCTGAGCGCAGACATGGCAAGGCTTGAGGCCGTCCGCAAAGACCATCAAATGCGGGCTGCAAGTTACTTCTCTAAGGTTGCAAAAGATTGGGATCGTCTTCGTTCGCTGCACGCGCCAGATTCGGCGGTTGAAGCTGCCATATTAGAATTGGTTGCCGATCAGCACTATAATCAGCTGATTGATTTGGGTACTGGCACCGGCCGTATGCTTGAGCTTTTGCAAGGGCATTTCAAAAAAGGCATCGGCATTGATTCAAGCCGCGAGATGATTTCTGTCGCGCGCTCGAAATTTGAAAAACAAAAGAACGACCATATGTTTGTTCGGCTAGGCGATATTGCTCAGCTTGACGAATATGCGCAAAGTGCCGAATTGGTGATGCTTCACCAAGTTTTGCACCATTTTGATGATCCCGGTATTGCGCTGCAAAGTGCGCGCAAAACATTGAAACCGGGCGGCGAAATTCTGGTCGTCGATTTTATGCCGCACAAGCTGGAGTTTTTGCGAGAAGATCAAGCGCATCGTCGCCTTGGTTTATCGCATGTTCAAATGGCCGCTTGGGCCGCATCCGCAGATCTGAACGTCAAAACATCAATAGAAATTCCGCACAATAAGCCGGGCGGCGGGCTTACCGTTTGCATCTGGCAATTGTCCGACCAAAGCTAAAATGGACTCACAATAATGAGCGATACCCCAATCTCTAGCCAACCAGAACGGTTGTCTCGACAATCAGAATATGAGCTGGAAAAACTTCAGCTATCATTTGAATTCTTCCCGCCAAAAACCGACAAGATGGAAGAGCGATTTTGGGCATCTATGGATAAGCTCGCGCCAATGGCACCGCGGTTTGTATCCGTCACCTACGGTGCGGGTGGCACCACACGAGACCGTACAACGCGTATCGTATCTCGAATTGAAAAAGACACCGGTGTAAATGCCGCGGCGCATTTGACCTGCGTTGGCGCTTCAAAAGAAGAAGTTGGCGACGTTATCCGTGGCTATCAAGAAGCTGGCATCTCACGCATTGTCGCTTTGCGCGGCGACCCGCCGGAAGGTGTTGGTATGCCTTTCCAACCGCATCCGCGCGGCTACAAAAATGCAGCGGAACTTGTTGCAGGTATTCGAGAAATTGGAAATTTTGATATTTCCGTTGCTTGTTACCCAGAGCGCCATCCACAAAGCCCTGACTGGCACGCGGATATCGACAATTTGAAGAAAAAGATTGATGCAGGTGCAAATCGCGCGATTACGCAAATGTTTTTCGATAACAACGATTATCTGCGTTTTGTTGATCGTGCACGTAATGCAGGCATCCATGCACCAATCGTGGCGGGCATCCAACCGATCCACAATTTCACTCAGGTTGCGAACTTCGCAAAGCGTTGCGGGACGACAATTCCGGATTGGTTGGCGGATCGATTTGATGGTCTTGAGGACGATCCAGAAACCCATGCTTTGGTTGCGTCTGCCGTTGCGGCTGAACAGGTCACGGAATTGGTTGACCGCGGGGTGACGGAGTTTCATTTCTACACAATGAACCGATCTTCGCTTGTATTTGCGCTAGCGCGTCTGCTCGGTCGTCGACCGCAATAGCTGAAAAATTTGAGTTTGCCCTTCTCTTGATGGAAAATGCGCCTATATGTGTGGCCATCCGAAAGGGCAGACTCGGAGGAGGGCGGTAAATGTCAGTATGGCAAACGATTGCTGACAGGATTGGATCATTTGCGCAAAGCAGCGGCATTGCGGGTTCGCTAGCGAACCTGTTGGACCCTGAAATGTGGTTGATGGGTGGCAAAGACGCCGCATTTACGCTCTCCCTTGTGGCTTTGTCCGCAAAAATGGCAGCCGCTGATGGCGTTGTGACTGCGGATGAAATTCGCGCTTTCCGCGAAAATGTCCAAATTCCCGCAGGAGCGGAATCGCAGGTTGAGCGTATTTTTGAACTCGCACAGCAAGATGTGGCTGGCTATGAATCATACGCAAAACGGATTGAGCGCCTTTTCCACAATGAGCGGGATGCACTGGAACACGTGCTTGATGGGCTATTTCACATTGCCGAGGCCGATGGTTTGATCCATGAGGACGAGTTGCGTTTCTTGCAGGTGGTCGGCGAGCATTTCGGATTTACTGATGAAGAATTTTCGCGCTTAGCTTCTCGACATGTTTTTCTTGGAGATACGGACCCTTATTTTGTTCTCGGTGTGGCGCCGGATGTGAATGATGATGAACTGAAAAAAGTCTATCGCAAGTTGGTTGCAGAACATCACCCGGATCGATTAATTGCCAAGGGCGTACCCGAGGAGCTTGTGCAGGTTACTGCCAAGAAAATGGCGGCAATTAACTCTGCTTATGATTCAATTTTGGATGCGCGCGCGCAGAGTTAATTTGCGCTTCTTTACTTGACCTTTTGACGTGCGCGCCATATTCCCCATTTGGCCAGTTGGTCGGGCAATCGCTGTGACTTTGTCATGGAGGAAAGTCCGGACTCTACGGAAACACGGTGCCGGGTAACGCCCGGCGGGGGCGACCCCAGGGAAAGTGCCACAGAAAGCAAACCGCCGCGCGCTAGTGCGGTAAGGGTGAAAGGGTGCGGTAAGAGCGCACCGCAAAATTGGTAACAGTTTTGGCAAGGTAAACCCCACCGAGAGCAAAACCAAATAGGGTTGGCGCGGTCTTTGACCGGTCTGTTTCCAGGCTAGCCAACCGGGTAGGTTGCATGAGACAGTTAGCAATGATTGTCCAAGATGAATGGTTGCCACGTATAGCTTTGCTATGCCTTACAAAATCCGGCTTACAGACCAACTGGCCTTTTTAGCTTTTGATCAAAATCGAAACAAAAAATTAAGTCTCCTTAGCGAAAATGCGAGCCAAATTTTGGCGCAAACTGCGTCCGGTTTTAGTGAGTAGCAACGCCTAGAATTGGGCGAAGGGAGTACAGCCAGAAGCGCATATTGCGTGTGGCGTAGTGTAGTTTTTGGAACAACAATCCGCACATATCTCTGTTCTGCTTGATGGTGTCGTTGACGCTCTAAATCCGCTTTCCGGTAAACACATTCTTGATGGCACCTTTGGTGCTGGTGGCTACACGCGGCGTTTTCTCGACGAGGGTGCGCGCGTAACTGCAATCGATCGTGACCCCACTGTCGCGCCTTTTGTGGATGAGATTGTCGGCGATTTCGGCGACAAGTTTCGCTTCATTCAAGGTCGTTTTGCTGATCTTAATCAGCTTATCTCAAGCCATCAGATTGACGACATTGACGCGATTGTCCTCGATATTGGTGTGAGCTCAATGCAGCTTGATCAAGGTGAGCGTGGTTTTTCGTTTATGCGCGATGGGCCGCTCGATATGCGCATGGAGCAATCAGGCACCAGCGCCGCTGACATTGTGAACAATTTCGAAGAACGCGAGATCTCCGATATTCTTTTTGAACTTGGTGAAGAGCGCCAAGCGCGGAAGATTGCCAAAGCCATTGTTACTCGCCGCGCGCAAGAACGTTTTGAGACAACGGCTGATCTTGCCGATTTGGTGGCGGCGCAAATTGGGCG
>CAJXLH010000079.1 GCA_913055925.1 uncultured Maritalea sp.
TTTCTATCCGCCGAACATTACTTCAGATAGAGAAGCTGGTATTGGGGATTGGAGTTTGGAAGATTTTTCAAACGCCATGAGCCATGGGATTGGCAAAGATGGCAAGCATCTTTATCCGTCATTCCCGTTTGATAGCTACACGAAGATGTCCGACCAGGATATTGTTGATCTTTACGCTGCTCTGATGGCGACCGAAGCGGTCGCTGAGAAGGCACCAGATCACGAACTTGGGTTCCCGTTCAACATTCGGTTGGCGATGCAGGGCTGGAAGCGTTTGTTCTTCACGGCGAAACGATATGAACCCGACAGCAACCGTTCAGAACGTTGGAACCGTGGCGCATATCTTGCCAATGGTCCGGCCCATTGTGGCGCGTGCCACACGCCGCGCAATCCATTTGGCGCAGCGCTAAATGATCAGCATTTTAAAGGCACACCTTCTGGTTCGCGCCCATTCTTCCCTGCGATTGACACGGCAAGTTTGAAAGAGCGTGGCTATGATGAGGCCACATTGAAAGATGCGCTGACAGGTGGTTTTGACCCGGATTTTGATACGCTGGGCGGCAAGATGGGTGAAGCGATCAATGAGAGCATCGTCCACTATTCTGACGCCGACCTTGATGCGCTTGTGGCCTATTTGCTGGATCAAGACTAATTACAAGGGGTTGAATTCGCACACCATTGTCTGCATTAGTCGGATTGACTTTATGAGATAGGTGGAACGCGAAATGGAAAGTCTTTTTTCACTTGAGAACTGGTTTACGCTTTTAATGCTGTTTGGGTTGTTGGCCGTACTGGGCTTTGACAACCTTTTGTATATTTCACTTGAATCGCAGCGCGTTGAGGAAAGTAAACAACAATATGTCCGCCGGATGGGCATTGGCCTTGCGGTAGTGTTCCGGATTATCTTGCTGTTCCTTTTGATCCAGATGATCCAGCTGTTTCAAGACCCGTTCTTTAGTTTGAACATTCCCGGGTTTATTGAAACCGACATGAACCTCCATGCCTTTATCGTTTTGGTGGGTGGTGGATTTATCATCTACACGGCGATCCAAGAAATCTTCCATTTAATCTCTGTACATGACCTTCACGGGCAACATGCTGACAAGCGCAAACGTTCGGTGGGAATGACGATTTTCTGGCTTGTGGCGATGAACTTGGTGTTCTCGTTTGACAGTGTTTTGTCATCTATCGCTTTGACGGATCAGTTCTGGGTGATGGCCGTCGCGATTATTCTATCTGGCGTGATGATGATTGTGTTGAGCGACTATGTGTCAGACTTTTTGCAGCGCAATCGTATGTACCAAGTGCTTGGCCTTTTCATCTTGTTGCTTGTGGGTATTTTGCTTTTGTCAGAAGGCGGCCACTTGGCGCACCTCAAGCTCTTCGGTTACGAGATTTTGCCGATGGCAAAGTCGACATTCTACTTCGTGCTGTTCGTGATGGTGGCGGTAGATGTGGTGCAAAGCCAGTATCAGAAGAAGCTGCTTCTTGAGCGCGAGCAACGCGAAAAACTGATCGAAGAAGCTATGAAGAACCAAAAGGCGGCGGCTGAGCCGCACGCCTAATAGACTGGAGCTAGGCCGACGCGCGGATTTTCAGCGCGTCGATCAGCGTCATTGTCGTGTGATCCTTAAAGGCAGGGTCTTTTTGCGGGAAGTCGGTGCGGAAATGTCCGCCCCGGCTTTCCGTGCGTTTTAGGGCCGCTGCGGCCACCAGGGTCGCGGACGTCGTCATATTGAGGTATGAGCGTGTGACGTCTTTTGCGGTTTCTTCAAGCTCTTGAATGCCGCGCAACGCTTTGCGCAATCCTTGGTCGTTCCGTTCAACGCCTACATAGTCGGTCATGATTTGGCGCAACTTTTTCACTGCATCCAGATTGCGCAATTGTTGCTCAACCTTTTGCCCTTCGGCTTCGTCCCATTCGATGCCGAGATATGGCGGTAGGCTTTTGTTGACCGGCTCGAGGCCGGAGATGTCTTCGGCAATGCGCGCGCCAAACACCACAGCTTCCAAAAGTGAATTTGAGGCTAAACGGTTCGCGCCGTGAAGCCCGGTGCACGACGCTTCGCCGCACACCCAGAGCCCAGCGAGGGATGACCGGCCGCGTTCGTCCACCTTTACGCCGCCCATATGGAAATGGGTGGCCGGTGTGACCGGGATCATTTCAGTCACAGGGTCGATGCCAGCATCTTTGCAATAGTTGGCAACAGTTGGGAACGCTGTGACGATACGCTCGCCCAACACTTTACGTGTATCAAGGAAGATCTTGTTGCCCGATTGGATCTGGCGGAAATTGGCGCGCGCGACAATGTCTCGGGGCGCAAGTTCTGCGTCTTCATGTACGTCGAGCATATAGCGCTCGCCCTTGTCGTTTAAAAGGATCGCACCTTCACCGCGTAAGGCTTCTGTCGCCAGCGGGGCAGGGTCTTGTCCCACCGCCATGGCAGTTGGGTGAAACTGCACAAACTCACTGTCTGCAATCAGCGCGCCTGCGCGTGCTGCCATGCCCATGGCGTGGCCCCGCACACCCGGCGGGTTTGTGGTGACAGCATAAAGACCGCCAAGACCGCCAGCCGCCAACACCGTGGCGCGGGCGCGGATGAGTACCGGCTCTGCGTAGCGGTCGCCAAGTTTACGAGCATATACGCCAATGACACGCCCATCTGCTCGTGCCAGATCAACTGCGGTGATGCCTTCAACGATACGGATCGATGGGGTGTTGCGGACCTCATCAATCAGCGCTGCCATAATCTCGCGACCTGCACGGTCGCCTGAAACGCGCACCACGCGATTAACAGAGTGGGCGGCTTCTTTCGATAAAACAAAGCTGCCATCTTCCGCACGATCAAATGGTGTACCCCAACGCGCCAAATCTTCAATCCTGTCGGCTGCTTCTGCGGCAACGGATTGCGCGAGCTCAAAATCAACAATGCCAGCGCCTGCAATGTCTGTGTCGCGGGCATGTGCCTCTGCGCTATCTCCTTCGCCAACTGCTGCGGCAACGCCACCTTGTGCCCATGTTGACGATGCACCTGTGCCAAGTGGTTTGGGCGATAAAACAGTAACAGGGCGCGGTGCGAGCTTTAGTGCGCAAAAAAGACCAGCCAAACCAGCGCCTACAATCAAAGCGCCTTCGGCGTTCAAAACATTGTCGTAAATCGTCATTTATACTTCTCAAACTGTGATGGAAATGGGCGCCAGATTTCTGGTCAATTGCTGCGATTCTTAATTCTGCGGCAGAAGATACATAGGTTGACCCGAATGTAAAAGTGCTGCCACAGTCGCATCTGAAGGTGTTTAAGGTAATTAGGGGGAAGTCATGTTGCGTAAAATTTTGATGAGTGTCGCGCTTATTGTTGCGGGTGCTGGAAGTGCGTTTGCAAGCGGTCCGCTGCCAGCCGGAACGCTTTTTTTGTGCGATGAGGGCGAGCCATTTGTGCAGGTTCTCGTGCCGCACGATACGAGCAAAAACGCGATTTTGATGCTGGAAAGCGAACAGCTTGAAATGGCACCAACGCCAGTTGCCTCCGGTTACGGTGCTGATCTCATTCTTGGTCCACATCATTGGATGATCCATGGCAAAGGCTCAGACCAACTCGTTCTGATGAAGGATGATGACGAACCCAAGCAATGCAGTGTGAGCTTTGTGGACGACAAAAATGACGCGGCTCAAGATAGTGGCTCTTCTGACTATGTTTCGACTATGGGCAATTTCTCACTTGGCGGCAATGTGCGCTCGGGCCCGGGCACGCAATATGACAAGACCGACAGCTTGCCATTCGGCGAGCCAGTTTCACTCGTTTCGCGTTCTGGCGTCGAATTGGATGGTTATGAGTGGTTTGAAATTGAATATAGCGAGGGGCTTCGCGGCTACCAGTGGGGCGGTATTTTATGTTCAAACGCGCTGCATATTATTGGCATTTATGAATGCCCGGCGGAGTTGAATTAGCGTCACTTTTCGTGATCCATTCGAAGCGTGTTGAAAGATTTGAAATTGCGCGTATATAAATAGAATGATTATTCTGTTTATGGTGATGTGATGACATCAACGGTGTTGTGGGCAAATGGCATCTCGATTTCAAAAATCGGGATGGCCTATAAATGGCGGATTTCGGTTACCTGGTTTCTGCTGATTTTTGAGGCGGCGCTCGGCTTGGCGTTTCCGCTAGCGATCGGCTTTTGTGTTGATCAGCTGTTGCAGGGCAACCAACAGGGCCTTTATGTGCTGGGTGGGGTCATTGCCGCAGCGGCAATTGTCGGGTCGTTTCGCCGGTTCTACGACACGCGCGTCTACTCCGCTATCTATGTGGAGTTGGGCGACGGACTGGTGGCGCACGAAACAGGCAAAGGCGCGCCAGTATCAAAAATTGCAGCACGGACGAGCCTTTTGCGTGAGCTTGTCGAGTTCTTTGAGAATTCGGCGCCTGAACTGATTGCCAGTGCCATCATGTTTTTCGGCACCCTGATTGTCGTGGCGACCATTGATGTAGGTGTGATGTTGATCTGCTTTGTATCCTCAGTTCTGGTCATCGCTGTTTATGCCGTCAGCGCGAAACGTATCTTCACGCTGAATAAGGGGCAGAATAACGAACTTGAGCGGCATGTGCAGGTGCTTGAAGCGCGAGATGGGCGCAAAACGCACCGACATTTAAAGCGATTGATGCGCTGGAACATTAGGCTCTCTGATCTGGAAACCATCAATTATGGATTTGTTTGGGTCATCCTTGGGTCAATGCTGATTGGGTCGGTCTATCTGATAGTTGTGAACCCTGCCATTAGCGCTGGACTTAAGATCACGTCCATCATGTATGTGTTCGATTATATTGAAGTGGTGGTTGGCCTTCCTTTGTTTTTCCAAGAGGTTGTTCGGTTGAAAGAAATCACACAACGATTGTCAGAAGGGGCAAAACCAAAGACAAGTGCGGTGCGGAAATCTTAGGCGTTGCCTCTTGTAATTGGCTGCATCACGGACCAATTTCGGTTTATCTACGAAGGAGCCGACAAAATGAAAATTACGGTTTGCGCAATTATCGCTGCATTGGGCATTGGCATTTCAACGCCAATTATGGCGGAAGAGGTGGGCAAAATTGGTGTCGACTGGGTCGGTAATGATATTTTGATTGAGGCGGTTCACGACCATGAGATCGAGGGCGTGACGTGTCACCTCGCTTATTTTGATCGCGGCTTTTTTGATCGGCTTTCCAAGGGCAATTGGTTTGAAGACCCTTCAAATTCATCGATCGCCTGCCGTGTAACCGGACCCGTTACTATGGGCGATATCAGCCTCGGCAAAGGCGGGGAGGAAGTCTTTAAAGAAGGGCGCTCATTCCTTTGGAAAAAGCTTGTCGTGAAACGGATTTACGACAAGACAAACAATACGTTGATCTATTTATCGCACACCCGTGAGGTGGCTGATGGCTCTGCAAAGATGTCGATTTCAACCGTGCCGCTTTATGGTGTTGAGGTGAGCTGGAGCGACAAATATTGGCCGAACGGCAAGCCTGAATAGTTGAGTTGAATTATCCACATAAATTCTAACGGGAAATAATTCGCCGTACTTGGGGTGTTTGCTAGCTGTTAGCGGTGTCAACGGTCGGCACTGGAACGCCTAGCTCATTCTTTCCATTGTGTTGTGTAATGTTATAACATATGAGTCTGGGCTGTAATTTGGTTCAGCGAGGACAAAATGAAGAATTTTTTGAAAATTAGTGCCGCAGCGACAAGCTTGTTGATTGCAATGAGTGCAGCACAGGCGGACGAACAAGTTTGGCGGTTTTTCGTGGGGGACCACGAGAAGGTACAGATCACTGTTGTTGAAGCGGGGAAAGACCCGATTGTTTGGGATCAACTCACACAGCCCGCGCGTTTGGCGAAAAGCGAAGACGGGCAATATGTGTTTGCCGTGCAGCGCGACAATGGCCGCGTTGATTTCGCACGCTCCGGCTTTTTCACCGAAGATCATGGCGACCACAGCGATTTGAAAGTGACTGATCCAGAGTGGCAGGGTCTCTTCGTCACCGGCGCGAAGCCGACACACTTTGTGATCCATGGACATGAGGTTGCGGCCTTTATGGACGGCACCGGCAGCGTTGCCAAAATCGATCTTGAAAAGGCAGAAGACATTTATCCGCTCAGCTATTCAGTGAGCGCAAAAGCACACCATGGTGTGGCTGTTCCATTGCACGGCAAGCTGCTGATCACCGCACCAACCCTCGATAGTGAATCGAGCCTGCCAGATCATGTTCAGGCGCTCGATGCAGAAAACAAGCAAATTGGCGAATTACATGAATGTAAGGGCTTGCACGGCGAAGCCGCATCGCAATCTAAAATCGCCTTTGCTTGTGTAGATGGTATCCGCGTATTTGATGAAAACGATCTCAGCACGTCACAATTTTTCGCCTATCCAGAGGCATTGGGTGAAGGACGTTCAGGGCGCCTAGACGGCGGCAAAACGCTTCAATATTTTGCTGGCAATTTCGGCAAAGACAAAATGATCTTTATCGATGTGGAAGGCGAAGGCTCATTTGCGCAATTGCAATTTGATGCACCATTGGTCAGCGGCTATTTCGACCCAGAAAATTCGGGCCAGGGCTTTGCGCATACGGCTGATGGCAAACTGCATAAGATTGACACACTGAGCGCAACGATTGTTGCATCAGCGCAAGTAACCGAACCAGTGGATATGGAAGCGCCTTGGTATTCGGCACGTCCGAACTTTACCTTCGCAGGTGACAAGGTGGCGTTGGTTGAGCCAAACAAAAGCGTGTTGAAGCTGATCTCAAAGTCTGATTTGTCGATCGCAGAGGAAATTGCGGTTGAGGGCAAGCCATACCAAATCGTTGCGATTGGCGGCGAACTTTCGGACCACTAAGGCAAAAACAAAAAAGCCGAGGCAAATGCCTCGGCTTGTATTTTTTAATCGATCAAGAGGATCAGTTCTTCTTGGTCGCTTTTTTGTCTTTGCCAAACTCGATCATGCGTTCTACCGCGTCGCGGGCTTTTTCCGCGATCTCAGGATCGACCGTCACTTCTTCAGTGCCGGTGTGAAGAGACCACAAGATGTTTTCGAGATTGATGCGCTTCATGTGTGGGCAGATATTGCAACCTTTGAGGAACTGCACGCCTTCGGTCTCAGCTGCCACATTGTCAGACATCGAGCATTCAGTGACCATCACAACGTTTTTCGGGCGCTCGGTTTTCACCCAGTTGATCATGCCTGCGGTTGAACCAGAGAAATCACAAGCATCGATGACGTCTGTCGGACACTCAGGGTGCGCGATGATTTTTGCTTCCGGATAGGACTCGCGAAGTTCTGCGATGTCTGCGGCGGTGAAGGTTTCGTGTACCTCGCAAGCGCCAGCCCAAGTGATGACCTTCTTCTTGGTTTTTTTGGCGGTGTTTTGCGCCAAATACTGGTCCGGGATCATCATCACTGTGTCGCTGTCCACGCCTTCAACAATATCGAGTGCATTAGATGATGTGCAGCAAATATCAGTAACCGCTTTTACTTCGGCAGAAGTGTTCACATAGGTGATCACCGGAACGCCAGGATATTGCTCGCGCATGGCCATCACGTCAGCGGCGGTGATGGAAGATGCCAGAGAACAGCCTGCGCGTGCATCAGGGATCAACACCGTTTTTTCAGGGTTGAGAAGCTTAGAGGTCTCCGCCATGAAGTGCACACCGCACTGAATGATGGTGGACTGTTCAACCTTGGTCGCTTCGATGGCCAATTGCAGGCTGTCGCCCACAACGTCGGCAACACCATGATAAATTTGCGGTGTTTGGTAATTGTGCGCCAAGATGACGGCGTCTTTTTCGCGCTTGAGCTGATTGATCTGCCGAATCAATGGCGCATAGAACTGCCATTCAATCTCTGGAATACGGTCTTTCACGCGTTCATAGATAGGGGCGGTTTCTTTCTCGATCGCTTTTGTGAATTTAAGGTCAAACAAGCCCTTAAGCGTTTCACGTGCTTCATCAAGCGGGGTGAAAGAATTGATCAACTGAACCATACACAAGCCCTTTCCCAAGCTAGTTGCTGCGGAACTTAGGTATTTTTGTTGTGTATTTCAATTGATCGTTCGTGCTAAAGCCCAAGCAATGTCAATTATCCCGCTTTTGGATCGGCGGTATATTTCCCACTGAAAGGCAGAAAATGGCTCAAAATGTCGCGCAACTCACCCCAGTTCTTTCCGCAGCACCTGTGGTGCCTGTTATCGTTTTGGACGATATCGACGCCGCTGCGCCATTGGCAGATGCTTTGGTGAAAGGCGGTTTGCCCGCACTTGAAGTGACATTGCGTACGCCAAATGCGTTGGCAATCATCAAAGAGATGGCTGGTATTGAAGGGGCGTTTGTCGGTTCTGGCACGGTGCGGAACAAAAAGCAGATTGAGCAATCTATCGAGGCAGGTGCGACATTTATGGTGTCCCCAGGCGCGCCATCAACACTGTTGGCCGACGCCGAGGCTTATGATGTGCCGCTTTTGCCTGGCGTTTCCACTGCAACCGAAGCGATGGCCGCAGCGGATGCTGGATATAGCTATCTGAAACTGTTTCCAGCTGAAGCGGTTGGTGGTGCTAAACTTTTGAAAAGCTTTGCATCCCCGCTACCGGATTTGAAATTCTGCCCAACCGGCGGCGTTAGCCCTGAAAATGCGTTGAACTATTTGTCTTTGCCAAATGTGGTTTGTGTCGGCGGGTCGTGGGTTGTGCCAAACGAAGCGATTAAAAACCGAGAGTTTGACAAAATCGAAGCTTTGGCGCGCGAGGCTGCGCAACTCGGCAAATAATATGTTTTTGCGTTGGGCCACCGCGTTGGTTTTGGCGTTCAGTTGTTGGACGGTCAACGCGGTGGCGCAATCCAAGATTTTTGTCGCGTCGAGCCTTACGGACTTATTCGAAGAGCTGGCGATAGAAACTAAACCCGGTACCTTTCAAATAGTGCCGGGGGGCAGCTCCACCTTAGCGCGGCAGATTAAAGCGGGCGCACCCGCGGCCTTATTTGTTTCTGCAAACAAGGAATGGGCCAAATTTGTCGCGCAAGACCAAAAACTGACCCCCTTATTTAGCAACAGTCTAGTCGTTGTTGCGGCGGATGATGCGGCTTCCATTCAAATTGAGGATTTAGCTGGTCTACTCTCATCATCGCGGTTGGCGATCGCCGACCCCAATCATGTGCCAGCAGGCATCTATGCACAACAGGCGCTCGAAAACTTAGGCGTCTGGCCCGTCCTTCAAAAACGCCTTGCGCCTTTTGATAATGTGCGGGCGGCAGCGCGTGCCGTTCAAATCGGCGCAGCTAGGTTTGGTGTGGTTTACGACTCAGATGCTGAAGCGCTTGGCTTGAATGTTGTTTATGCCTTTCCCAGCGATGTTCATGACCCAATAGAATACTGGGCCGTTATTCTTGACCCAAACGATGCCGAAGTCGGGCGCATTTTGGCGCTTGCCAAAAGCGATGCAGCGCGGGACATTGTGGAACGGTTTGGGTTTAAGCAAAGATTGGACGACGTAAAGTGAGCGCTGAGATTTTCGCGATCATTTTCCTATCATTGAAAGTTGCGTTTTTTGCCCTTCTTTGGGCGGTGCCGTTGGCTTTCGGCTTGGCCTATCTTTTGGCGTTCAAGCGCTTTTGGGGGCGACGATTGTTGAGCGCGATTGTGATGATGCCGCTTGTCATGCCGCCTGTGGTAACGGGCTTAGTGCTGCTCACGATCTTCAGTCCAAATTCTTTCTTAGGTGGTGCGCTTGCGGCCATCGGGATCAGCTTTTCTTTTAAC
>CAJXLH010000080.1 GCA_913055925.1 uncultured Maritalea sp.
AGCGCCAACTGAGCGCAGTTCAGAACAAATGGGGAGATGAAATTGCCTATCATCAATCGTATCGCCGAATTTCACGACGAAATTACAGCATGGCGCAGAGACCTACACGAGAACCCAGAGATTTTGTATGAAGTGCACCGCACTGCAGGCAAGGTTGAAGAACTTTTGAAAAGCTTTGGCTGCGACGAAGTTGTCACCGGCCTTGGGCAAACAGGTGTTGTCGGCATCATCAAAGGCAACAAAACAGATAGCGGCCGCACAATTGGCTTGCGTGCCGACATGGACGCATTGCCGATTTTGGAAAAAACCGGTTTGCCGCACGCATCAAAAACTGAAGGTGCCATGCATGCGTGCGGTCATGATGGTCACACGGCCATGCTTTTGGGCGCAGCGAAGTACCTTGCAGAGACCCGCAATTTTGACGGCACGGTAGCGGTGATCTTCCAACCCGCAGAAGAAGGCGGCGCTGGTGGTAAAGCCATGGTTGATGACGGCATGATGGAACGCTTCAACATTGAAGAAGTGTTTGGCATGCACAACTTCCCAGGACTTGGCGTCGGTGAGTTCGCGATCCGCGAAGGCGGCATTATGGCGGCTGCGGACCAGTGGACGGTGAATGTAACTGGTGTTGATAGCCACGCGGCTATGCCTCACCTTTCTGTGGATCCGATTGTGATCGCTGCGCACATTGTCACTGCATTCCAATCCATCGTCGCTCGTAATGTTGATCCAATTGAATCGGCTGTTCTTTCAACTACCAAAATCAATGGCGGCACGGCCTTTAACATCATCCCGATGAATGTTGAGATTTGTGGCACCGTACGTGCGTTGAACCCAGAGGTTCGCGAGCTGGTGAAAGCACGTTTGATTTCAACAGCAGAAACCATCGCAGCAAGCTTTGGTGGCAAGGCAACCGTCGACTATAAAGACGGTTACCCTGTGACAATGAACGCGCCGAAACAAACCGCTTTTGCTGCACAGATTGCGCAAAACTTGGTTGGCGAAGATCGCGTGGATACCGACGTGAAGCCAACAATGGGCGGTGAAGACTTCTCATTCATGTCAAATGCACGCCCGGGTGCGTTTATCATGATCGGCAATGGCGACACCGCCGGTTTGCACCAAGACACTTACGACTTTAACGACGACATCATCCCTTATGGTTCGTCCTATTGGGCTCAGCTGGTTGAAACAGCAATGCCGGCAAACCAATAATCAACGAGGTTCCTGACCTTTAAAGGTCACTTGCCCCGCCTAACGGCGGGGCTTTTTTTATGCGTTAAACGACACGGTCGTTGACTTCGCCCGTTTCAAAATAGGCGACTAGATTTTCAACCACCTGCGCACTCATTTGATCTCGTGTGACGTGCGTTGCGCTACCATTGTGCGGCGAGAGAACCACATTATCGAGTTGCAAAAGCTGCTCCGGCACTTCTGGTTCGCCATCAAAAACATCGAGTGCTGCGCCGCCAAGTTCGCCAGAGCCTAAAAGCTCAATCATTGCTTCTTGGTCGACCATGGTACCGCGCGCAATGTTGACAAAATGGCCAGTTGGGCCGAGCGCTAGCAGCACTTCTTTTGAAATCAAACCTTTTGTGTCGGCACCGCCTGGTGCAATCAGCACCAACCAATCCACATCCGTCGCCATCTCAATAAGTGATGCATAATATTTGAAAGGCTGGTCTGTTTGTTCGCGGCGGCCGTGATAGCTCACATCCATGTCGAACGCGACACAGCGTTTGGCGATGTCCTTGCCGATACGGCCAAGACCAACTATGCCAACCTTTGCGCCTGCCAGTTGATTGGTGAGCGGCACCTGCCCCTCTTCAGCCCAACGTCCCGCTTTTACAAAATTATGGTAGGCAGGGATATTGCGCGCTAGTGAGACCATCAGTCCGAGGGTCAATTCTGCGACGGCTGCGTTGAGCCGACCTGGCGTATTGCTCACTTGCACACCAGCGGCGCGTGCAGCTTCCACATCCACCGCATCATAGCCAACACCATAGTTCGCGATCACTTCTAGGTTTGGTAATTGAGCGATTAGATCGGCATTTACTGCTCCACCTGTTAGCCCCTCAATTTTGTAGCCATGCTCAAGTAGATAGGCGCTCTTATTGTCAGCTTCGTAAAGCTTGAAGAGTTCAAAATGCTCCTCGAGCATGTTCACACAATTTTCCGGCACATAGCCGCCAAGCAAGATTTTTTTCATGATAGGAACCACAGCCAGAATGAGATGGAAAAAACGCTAAACAGCGTTGAAAGCAACACTGTTGATGTCGCCACGTCGAGTGCACGATTGAAATAAGTCGCAAAAATGTAGGCATTGATGCCCGACGGCATGGCAGCGAGCAGAACAACCGCACGCGAGATTTCATGCGGCACACCAAGAATGGGCACCAACACCAGCCACGCCAAGAATGGATGCATTAGCGTTTTGATCGCCGTCATCGCGGCTGCAGGCAACACGGCCTTTTTGATGCTATATTGCGTGAGGGCAGCACCAAGGCCAAATAGCGCGGTGGGCAATACTGCCTGCACCATCATGGCGGTTGTATCCTCAAGGACTTTTGGGAGCTGCAAGCCACTGACATTTAGGGTGACACCACAGAAAACGCCGATCAATAGCGGGTTGGTCCCGATCCGTTTTGCGGCATCCAGCAAAGCGACCGAAAGCGGGCGACCATCACGGCGCGAGAGTTCCATCGTGATCATGCCCACCGTCATCAGACTTGGGGCGTGAAAGCCAATGATCAAAAACACAATCGGTAGCGCTTCAACGCCATATGCGCGCTGAACGATTGGAATACCGAGCAAAACGGTGTTGGTGAAAAGCGCCGAAAAACCTACCGAAACAGCCTCACCTGGCCGATAGGAAAATACGGTTCGCGCCAGAATGATGCCCAGGACAAAGCCAGAAAATGCAGCAAAGTAAAATGGCGCGATGATTTTTGGATCAAGCGCTGTCGAGAAGTCCAACGTGAGCATGGCGCGAAACAAAAGCATCGGCGCGGCGAAATTGTTGGTGAAGCTGATGAGCGCACCAATACCGCTGGCGGGAAATGCCTTAAGCTTCACTGCCATATAGCCAACGAGAACAATGACAAATACAGGCGCAATGACATCGACGACAAAGTACATAAAGCGCAGAAGCTTTCTTTCGCGCAACGGGACGCGGACTGAAGGGATCGCGCAAAGACTAAGCGTCTATTTTGGTTCGGTCAATCGAAATTGGTCCAATCAATCTGCTCGTGCAGACAGTCGACATAATGGCCGATACTCAAATTCCTTTTGGAACGGATATGTCGGCTGCGGACGATTTAGGTTCTCCAACGCCTCGATGTCTTGGTTCACCGCGCCATCTGTAAGCGCCATCAAATTCGGGTTGGCGATTTCGGCCATGGCTGGCGAAATATAGCCACACTTGATGACGATGAGTTCTTCTTTTGAAAGATCCAAACCAAGTGACGCCACATTTTCGGGCTCGTGGAATGTGAAGCGTTTGTCGGAGATGACGATCCGCAATCCATTGCAGTTGAGCAATGCAAGGCGGTTGCCGCGTTTATTGTCTTTGCCCAAACGTTCGACTTTGACCTTGCCATTCCAGGGCTTTGACCGCGCAGGATCGAGCGTTGCGCCAATCCAGATATCGGTTTGAGCCCCCTCACCAAGCTGGAAACAGAGGTCTGTTGCGGGCGCATCGGCAATACCGATCACAATCGCATTGCGGACATTGTTTTGATCAAAATGCCTGAGAACACAGGCTCTGTCACCAACGCCACCGCCGCCGGGGTTGTCGCCAGAATCTGTTAAAACCACTGGACCGGTGCCACAGGACTGGGCGTGAAATAACATATCTTCGAGCGAGCCGGTAATCGGGCCAAAGGCAAAGTCTGCTCGCGAATCGAAGTAGCTCTGCGCAAGTTTTTCAACTTCTTGCTGAACAGCATCCTGATCGTAGCCTGAAACAACCGCAGCCGCAGTGGCTCGACTTACATCAGCCCACACATAACCGACCATCAGCGACGCATCCAAAATGCCGTCGACTTTGTCGATTTCGTCGAGCTGCGCATAGAGCGATTTTGCAGGTTCATCAACGGTGCTTGTACGCTCGCCCGGCAACAGAACAGGTATCGGTGCCCACCCGACAAATGGTCGTTTGCCTGTTTCGATTGACGAAATCAAATGATTGAGGGCCCGCTCCATTGTTTCCAATGTGTCGATATGCGGCGCATGGCGAAATGCTGTGAAGATATCGATTTGGTCGATGATTTGCTGGCTGAGATTGCCATGTAAGTCATACGATACAGAAATCGGACAATCCGGACCAACGAGGCGCCGGGCAGCAGATAACCAATCGCCCTCAGCGTCCAACATGCCTTCGACGTGCACAGCGCCGTGCATTGCCAAATACAAACCATCGATTGGGCCTTGCGAAAGCGCGAATTCGAGCTTTTGCAAGAACTCTGTTTTAAACAGGTCATAAGTGATGCGGGCTACCGCACCACCGGGTGTTGAGCGCGCATGCAGCAGCGGCACAATTTCAGCTTTTGAATTCGGCAAAAAGCTAAAGAAGTCAGAAATCATCAGGTCGTTGCCGCGCAAGACCTTAAAATCCCCTGTTGTTTGCAGCACATCGGTGTATGTGCTGCATTCTGTGTGTAAACCGCCAACTGCGATGCGCATTGCCATATCCCTTTAAAGGCGAGGCAGATGATGTGACTGCGCCGCAAAGCGCAACCAGCTCTTATTTTTGGCTTCCGTCCAACCGGCTTCCGCAATCGCATTAAGGCGCGGGAACACCATGTGGTTGAACAAATCACGGCTGATCAAATGCTCAGACCAGATGCAAGCCTGTACGCCCTTCAGGCGTGATTTCAGATCGTCAGGGAACTCGCCTGCAGCCTCATACTCATAAGTATTTTGCGGCGAAGACGTGCCAGCCCAACTTGCACCCGGCTCCTGCCATTCTTCGGACTGCGCCATATCCAGGTAGTAGGCCTGACCTGGGGTCATTACAACATCATAACCCTGCTGCGCGAGCTCAATACCGACCTCTGGTTTTTGCCAGGCAAAAAGCAATGTGCCGCCTTCGCGATCGATGCCACCGCCGTGAGATACTTCATCCCAACCGCCGACAATTTTGCCCTTTTTCTTGATGATATTTTGCACCTTACCCAAGAAATGCGCTTGAACTTGCATCGTGCCGTTAAGGCGCTCTTCGTTCATGAGCTTTTCAACTGCCGGCGATTCCATCCAAGAGTTTTCGTCCACTTCGTCGCCGCCCACATGGATATATTTCGATGGGAAGAGCTCGGAAACTTCTTCGATCACCGTTTCGATGAACTTGTAAGTCTGCGGCAAACCAGGGTTGATGGCGTTGTTTGGATAGCCTTGGATTGAGTGATAGCTGGCCTTTGGCTCATCCGGATCCACCAAATCTGGCAAAGCGGTGAGCACGGCCGTGCAGTGACCCGGAATATCCAATTCAGGCATGATTTCGACGTTCAACGCCTGACCTTGCTTGATCAATTCTTTAATTTCGTCTTGCGAATAGAAGCCGTGATCGGTTTCAAAGCTTGAGCCAAGCTGTGCTGGCATTTTTTCGTTTGCACCGCGTTTGGCGCCGACGTCAGTTAGCTCAGGATAGCCTTTGATCTCAACACGCCAGCCTTCATCGTCAGAAAGGTGCCAATGCATTGTGTTGAGCTTGTTCCACGCCAGAATATCGACAAAACGCTTTACGCGCTCGAACGGATAGAATTGACGTGACACGTCCAAGTGCGAACCGCGCCAGCTATAACGTGGCGCATCTTCAATTTTGCCGCTCGTTGGGAACTGGAACTTATCTTCTGCAGATTTCGCGCCATCGATGATTTGCGCCAGTGAAATCAAACCATAAATCAGTCCTGCTTCGTGTGCGTAATTGAGAGAAATCTCATCAGCGGCGAATGAAATCTCATACGCTTCTTTGCCCAAACCATTCACTTTATTGAGGTTGAGCTTGCGACCGCCTTCCGCATCAAACAACGCAAACGGATTTGGCAAATCTGTGAACAAGCGGTTGCTCAACGCATTCACATTGTTCACGGCGGCAACTTCAGCCGCGTCGGTCGAGGTTACACACATCACCACTGGCGGCGCTGCAAAGTCGCCTGCTGTGATGTTGTTTGGCCAAGGGCAAAGCGCAAGCGGCAATTCAAGCTCACCTTCCGGCACCAAGATGCCAGCAGTTTTGCTTTCGCGCCCCTCAAGGGCCATATCGCCTGCTTCAACATGGGCAAATGAACCGTCTTCCAGCGTCAAATAAGCTGACTTTGGTCCATCATTTCGGTGCTTTGGGCGGAAGTTGAATGTGTCTTTCACTTCAAACTTCCATTGCTCACCCGGGTTCAGGGTGAAACCCTGTTCAGGATCAAACTCATGGAAGTTGGCAAAACGGCGAACAAAGCTGCCATTTTCAACAACAACGTCCTTGGAAACGCGCAAAAGTGCCGTATAGGCCAAGCGGAAATTTGAAATGGCCTTATCGGACAAGTTGGTGAGGATCACAACGAGTGATCCATTTGGCTCGTGATCGCGCCAAATCGCTTCTAAACGAAACTGTGCAGACATCTTTATCTCCATCTCCTCTTCAGGGGATAATGCATTGTGTTTTTTGTTTTGTTTGTTCTTAAAAGTCGCTGGACTGGGCGAATGTGCCCGCCAACTCGGCCTGACCCGCGGTCAAACCACAATCTACTGTTAGGCAAGTGCCTGTGATTGCACTTGCTTTATCGCTCGCCAAAAAGCCTACGGCATTGGCAATGTCCTGCGGATCAGCAACGCGCTGAAGTGGGTACCAGCGTTTAGCTTCTTCAAAAACTTGCGGGTTCTTTTCCGCCCGCTCGTTCCACGCTTGGGTCCGCACTGTGCCGGGGGCAACGGAATTAGAGCGAATGCCAAACTTTCCATACTCAACAGCAGCGAATTTCGTGAAATGCACAAGCGCCGCCTTCATGGCGCTGTAGCCGGGGTGTCCGTAGACGCCAAAGCCGTTCACCGATGCGATGTTGATCAAAACGCCTTTGTTTGACTTAAAATCGTCTTCCAGTGTTTTGAAGCAACCTACTGCGCCTTTGATGTTGAGATCAAAGTCGCGCTGCCAATCGTCGATGGTACTTTCTTGCGTTGAGGCTGCAGTGATTGCACCCACATTGTTGACCAGAATTTTTGGTGCGCCCAACTTACGCGCTTGAACCAGCATTTCACTAAGCTGATTTTGATCAAGAATATTGCAATTGAGCGCAACCGCCTCACCGCCACTTTGGGCGACAAGATCGGCCGTTTCTTCGTTCGGACCGGTTGCAATATCAAGGCAAAGCAAAGCATGGCCGTCTTTTGCCAGTTCAATCGAAATGGCGCGACCAATGTCACCGCCAGCGCCTGTTACTATTGCGACTTGTTTGCTCACACGTCTTTCCTCAAATTAGTCGCCCAAAGGCTGAGAATCGTCTTCATCACGGAAAGTCACCAATTGGCTCTTGATCCGCCGCAGCGGTTCGATGGCCAAATCTTTCCTTTTGATCGCCACCAAATGGGCGACCACATCAATCGCAGCCAAAAACGCAAATCGTGCGGACGATGGTCGCAGCACGTCTTTGCCTTCTTGCAAATCGATCGGAATGTTCACATCGGTTGCTTCAGCAACAAGGCTTTGCGGCTTGGTAATGGTGACAATTTTTGCACCATAACCGGACGCGACCTCGAGCGCGCGCGACAGTTCGCGGTTGCGACCCGAAATAGACAAACCGACCACCACGTCGCCCTCTTGCACTGTTGATGCCGTCATAAGCTGCATAGAATGGTCGTTGGTCGCCATGGCGCGCAGTCCCAACCGGAACAAGCGGTTTTGCACTTCACCTGCAAAAAGCGAAGAGTTACCGCCCGAACCAAAGGCATAGACCATTTTGGCATTGGCGATAGCATCAGCGGCTTGCTCAATCGATGGGATGTCGAGTTGATCGTTCAAATTATGCAATACAGACTGCGCGCGCGTGAGGATGGTTTGTACAACCTCTTCAGCATTGCTGGCATTAGATTGCGGCTCGTCATAACGCTGGCCAATGAAGGCACTTTGCGCGAGACGCACTTTAAACTCGGAAAAACTCTGACACCCCAGTCGGCGACAAAAACGCGTGACGGTTGGCGGCGACACTTCGGCACGCCCAGCAAGTTCAATAATGGAGGCATTGACCGCAAATTGACGATCGTCAAAAACGATATTGGCTATGCGCTGCTCTGAGCGTGACAGCCCATCCATTTCTCGCTGAAGTGTACCGATAATGTCGACCATAAAGTGCTTAGCCTCTGGATTTGCGTGTTGGGTCGAACGCAACACAATCCACTTCAACTTTGCAGTCAACCATCAAAGCTGATTGCACACACGCGCGTGCCGGTGGATGCTCGCCAAAATAGGTTTTGTAAACGCCATTGAACGACCAAAAATCACGCGGATCATCGAGCCAAACGCCGATACGCACAATATGTTCTTTCCCGTATCCGGCTTCATCGAGAATCGCGATCATGTTTTTGATCGCAAGGTGAGATTGCTCTACGATATTGCCATTGATGATTTCACCATCTACCATAGGCACCTGGCCTGAAACGTGAAGCCAGCCATCGGCTTCTACAGCGCGCGCAAATGGAAGGTTTTGACCGCCAGCACCGCTTTTTTCAGCGCCATATCGGATGATCGACATTGTGGAATCTCCAACAAATTTATGTAAATTTTTTTCTTGATGATTGACATATCATCAGAATTGAGCGAGTTTTTCTATAGAAAAATCATCAAAAATGAAAAAAATTTGTCATGTCATCACAATTCACAAATCCGTTCCCTGAGAGTGACGCGGACCGTCACGCCATTTGGGAGATGCTGGTTGATCGCGATATTACAGCGTTTCTTGCCGCCGACTGGTCCATGGTTGAAAATGATTTTGCCAAAGATCGGTTTATGGGTGTGCATGGACACGGCACCGCGAACCCTGACCACTGGCGCCTAGCGTTCCCATCGCTAGACGAATATCGCGATGAATGGCTTCGCCAAGCACAGGATTTCCAAAAGGAAAAGTATAAGGACGACCCTCGGACGGCGATCTTTTCAGCGACTGTTTTGCGTGACATTGAAATCAATGGCGATCGCGCGATTGTGCATAAGAAATTTGATGGCTCGATCACCAAAGAAAATGGTGAAAAGGACATTTTGAACTGGCAGACCGTTTATTATTGTCACCGGGTTGATGGCGCATGGCGCATTGCCGGCTTTAACGGCTATTTGCCGAACCCAATGGGCTAGCGCCGTTTATGTCCAAGCGCTTCTTCACCGCCGTTCTTGCCACTGAATCAAACACATTCTCGCCGATTGCCATTGATCGGCGGGGTTTTGAGGCGTCTTTGTATGCCCGACCTGGTGAGCATCCAGAAACACCAACGCTTTGTTCTGCCCCTTTAACCGAAGGGCGCGCGTGGGCGAAGCGCAATGGATATGAATGGATTGAAGGCACTGCAGCTTGGGCAGACCCAGCGGGTCTGATCAACAAACAAGCTTATGAAAGCTTGCGCGATGAGATTTTGGATCAACTGCGCGCGGCGATGCCCGTGGACGGCGTGGTGCTTGGACTTCATGGTGCCATGGTGGCCAATGGATATGACGACCCCGAAGGTGACTTGCTTTCACACATCAGAGAAATTGTTGGGCCGGAGGTGATCGTTTGCACCACCTTCGACCCTC